>CACFAY010000008.1 GCA_902564345.1 uncultured SAR324 cluster bacterium | reverse complement strand
TAATATCTGCAATAAATAGCTGTCATTATGATCAGGTAGAAGAGTTTGCAATCGTTACTGGCATAGCAGAGGATGGTACAGAATCCAATATATTAGTTCAGGAAGACTGTACCACTTTTTCAGCTCCTTCTATTCCAAGTACGGTCTCAAGTGGCGGTTTAAAAATCAATTTAGTAATCATTCAAATTACATTCGATGGTAGCGTCAACCAAGAAAGTTATGGAGATCCTTTTGCATATCAGTCATTTGTAAGTGAGTCAAACTGCTGGGCAAACAAAATTTTTGGAAATGATTCAGGCCAGCTTAATGAATTTTGGCAGGAAGTATCTTATGGGAAATTTATGGTCTATCCAGCAGATGAAACACATGGGACTTCTAACGACGGGATCATAACCGTCAGCCTGAGTGGTAATCATCCAAATTTCGTAGTTCCCGGAAAAGCAAATGGCAAAGATGCGGCACCCTGGTTTGTAGATGCTCTTAGCAAGGCAGATCCATATATTAATTTTTCTTCATATGATGAAGATTCCGATGGTCATTTAAGCAAAACAGAGCTACAGGTGATGTTCATTGTCGCAGGAGGAGAATCTGCAGCTGGCGGCGTACCAGGGATTTGGGCTCATGCAAGCTGTTTGATAACCAATGAAACTTTTGATGGATATAAAATTGGAGAATGTGGTTATCAAGGATACTCAACTTTTGGAGAGAGGCAATGGAATCATGATGCAACCATAGGAATCATAGCTCATGAACTAGGACACGCAATTTTCTGTTATCCTGACCTTTATGATACATCATCAACAGGGGCAGGCATAGGTTCTTTTGGATTAATGAGCGGTGGTAGTTGGGGAAGGAAACAAGGTGAAAATCCTGGATCATCTCCAGTTCATTTAATAGCTTGGAATAAATATAAATCTGATGGAAGCTGGTGCTATAACTGGTATGGGAATACTGCAAATTATAATGGGGTGATATTTGAGACACCAGATAACATTTCATCCAATAATTCTTCAGTAACCTTATACCATACAACTCATGCTAATTTTAATACAAAAATCATAAATATTTCGGGAGATAATGAGGAGTATTTTATGTTAGAAAACATTGGCCATGACGGATATCAGTCAGGATTGGATTATTTGATCGGGGGAAATGACAACACTAGCGGAATTGCAATATGGCACATTGATGAAAACCAGTCAGGCAATTCTAACTACACTCATAAATTGGTGGACCTTGAAGAAGCTTCAAATGCTGGTCTTGATTTAGGGTCTCATAACGGAAAGCAGACTAGTCTTTTTTTCAATGGGAACAAAACTGAATTCAGTGATAGTACCAATCCTAATTCGAAAACCTATTTAGGAAATTCATCCGGTATTACAATCAATAACATTTCGGTAGCAGGGGACTCAATGACTTTTGACGTAAGCTTCTAAGAATAAAAATGCTTAAGACTAAAATCATCAAAAATTTTTTAATTATATTGTCTTTATGTTACGTAGGTTATGGTAATATATTTGCTGTTCCTGCCTTGCCTGTTTTATTGGAAATAACACAACCAAATGGAGCTAAATTCAAGGCTTATCATAGAGGCGATGAGTATTTCAGCTGGTGGGAATCTCAGAAGGGTACTGTTTTGTTCAGGAATCTAGAGTCAGGTTATTTTGAGTATGCAAAAATCAAATTCGTTGAAAATAATGCCAAACTTGTTTCTACTGGGAAAATTTTTATTGCAGAAAATGAAATCTCTATTTCCAGAGCAAGAGTTTCAAAAATGACTAAATTTAATGTGGGTAAGATTTGGAGGAAAAAGCGAGAAGACGCGAGAAAACGTTTACAAGAAATATTAGAAAAAAAGAAACAATCAAAAAATCAATAACAATAATTTTTTTAAGATCAAATTTTGGAACCAAGTGAAAAATCTGCTCATCATCTTCTTAACAACCCTACTGACTTCCTGCTTAAGCAGCGAGGATGATGTTGACACATCCACAAATCCTAGTATTTCAGAAGTTTCTGCAATAGCAACTACAACAAACGATTCTACTCCAGATTATACTTTTTCATCGACAGAAGCAGGGACCATAACATACGGAGGTTCCTGCTCTTCAAGCACCATTGAGGCTGTTGCTGGGAATAATACTATAACCTTAAATACATTGAGCGAGGGGACATATTCAGATTGTACAATTACAGTTACAAATTCTGATGGGAATGTGAGTAGTTCTCACACAATATCCTCATTTACTGTAGTAATACCACCCGTTCTTGAAGAAGTTACTGCAGTGAATACTCCAACCATAGATACTACACCAAATTATACATTTTCATCTTCTAAGGCAGGAACAATTACTTACGAAGGTGGCTGTTCTTCAAGTACCACTTTAGCAGTAGCTGGGAATAACACTATAACCTTCGATGCTCTGGCAAACGGGACCTACGATAACTGTAGCATTACAGTTACGGAAAATTAAGGAAATGGCAAAAAAGGATGAAAATATTCTTAAATATAATTCTAATATTCCTTTTTGGTCTCATCTTGATCTCCTGCGGTAGTACAAGTGATTCATTAAGCAGCACGAGTTCTGATAATTCAACAAGTAGCTCAAGTCTTACGGAAGATTCAAATACTAGTACAACTCTACAAATAAGTTCGTTTGTTGTAGATACATCATTGTCCGGTGGAATTATTACCGGTAGTGCCTTAAGTAAATCCAGCAATAGTGCTCTATCTGATGTCGATATAAGTTATTTACAATCTGGAACAACGATAGTTAACACTGTTACAAACAGCAGTGGTGATTTTAGTCAAACTCTTGTTTTGGGTACTTACACTATAACTTATAGCAAAAGTGGTTACCTAGATGAAATCCAGTCAACAACACTTTCAGATAACCAGACACTTATTGTTTCGACTTTGAAGATGCTTTCAGACAACTGTACTTCAGGTACTATTTCAGGAACTATTAAGGATGCAGTAAGTAATAGCGCAGTTACCGGGGTTTCTCTTAGCGCAAGAAGAGGATTAAATATGACCAGCGGGACAGTAGCCGAAACAGACACCACTGGAACAACAGGCGAATACTCTTTCAGCAGCATGAGTGCTGGCTGGTATACCGTTGAGACCAGCATTTCCGGATATATATCTTCAACCTTCCACGTTTATGCATGCGGTGACCAAAGTGAGCAAGATGCCTTCATTTCTACGACATTAGCTGCTGGAGCAATGCGAATTGTGTTGTCATGGAAAACGGATACTGATGATTTGGACTCACACATCACTGCACCGGATAATCTCAGTGGACAAGGACATTCTAATTCTGTTAATCAGCAGTTTCACACTTATTGGGAATACAGTAGTTTTTACTATGCTACTAACAATTTCTCTTGTAGCAGCTGCTCTATAGAGCAATTGAGTGATAATGTAAGTCTTGATCTTGATAACAATAAAGGTATTGGAAGCTGCAGCACATGTGGCCCTGAAACACTCACAATCTCAGCTGTGCGGGATGGGACTTATAGTTACTACGTTCATAATTTTGATGAAGCAGGTAATAACAATCTTTTGTTAGCAGCCTCGGAAGCTACAGTTACAGTCTATTACAATGACACTGTGACCACATTCAATGTTCCATACAGTGCTGCAGATCTCTGGTACGTCTTTGATTACGATAACAGCACCGGTTTTACCGCAGTCAACACTATGGGCTCTGATAGCTCATTTACTGCAGATGTTTTTGCTCCTTCATTAACTGAGGTAACAGCAGTCACTTCACCAACTAATGACACAACACCAAATTATACTTTTTCCTCAATAGAGGCTGGAACAATCACATATGGGGGAAGCTGCAGCAGTTCAGATACTTCAGCAGATGCTGATAACAATACTGTAACCTTGAACACCCTCTCTGAGGGAACTTATAGCGACTGTAAAATCAGTGTCACTGACAGTGCAAACAACACAAGTGACAACCTTTCGGTGAGTACTTTTATAATTGATACAACGGCTCCAACACTGAGCGAGGTTACGGCAATTACTACTCCATCGAGTGATAATACATCAAGTTACACATTTTCCTCAGACGATTCAGGAACAATCACATATGGAGGAAGCTGCAGTAGTTCAACTTCTTCTGCCACTTCAGGTAACAATACTATAACATTTAATGCCCTGGATGATGGGACATACAGTAACTGCACCATTATAGTTACTGACAATGCTAGTAATTCGAGCACTGCACTTTCGGTGAGTACTTTTGTAATTGATACAACTTCTCCAACTTTGAGTGAGGTTACGGCTGTATCCTCCCCAATTGCTGACAGTACACCTAGTTATACATTTTACTCAAACGAGGCAGGAACCATCACATATGGAGGGAGCTGCAGCAGTTCAACTACATCTGCTTCTTCGGGCAATAACGCCATAACTTTCACAGCATTGGATGATGGCACATATTCAGATTGTACAATTACTGTTACTGATTCTTCAGGGAATGTTAGCAGTAATCTTTCTGTAACCTCATTTACCGTTGCCGTACCACCTGTTCTTGCAGAGGTAACTGCAGTATCAACTCCAACTGGGGACCCAACTCCAGATTATACTTTCAGTTCCAACGAGTCAGGAACAATCAGCTATGGAGGAGCCTGCGGGAGTTCATCCTCATCTTCTGCGATATCCGGAAACAACACAGTCACCCTAACACAGTCTGACAACTCTACCGCATTGAGTGACGGAACATACGACAACTGCACAATTGCAGTTACTGATGAAAACAGCAATACAAGTGACAACTTGACACTAAGTTCCTTCACTGTCGGTGCAACCACACCTGTGCTGGCTCAGGTTACGGCAGTAACCACACCAGACAATGATACCACACCTGATTACACCTTCTATTCAACTCTGGCTGGTACAATCAACTACAGTGGAAGCTGCAGCAGCAGTTCTGATACTTCTGCAACCGCCGATAACAATACTGTAACATTCAATGCTTTGAGTGAAGGAACCTACTCCGACTGCAAGATCAGTGTGACCGCCACCTCCAGCGCTTTGACCAGCGATAATCTCTCGGTTGATAACTTCACCATAGATACCACAGCACCTTCTGTGAGCTCCTTTACTATTGCTGATTCTCTGCTAACAATCGGTGAGACCGCGACGGTAACACTCGTTTTCTCAGAGGCGGTTATTAGCTTCTCCAGTTCTGACGACATCACCGCTTCCTATGGTACACTTTCGACTTCAATGACCAGCAGTGACAACATAACATGGTCTGGTACATTCACGCCTACGACCAATACCGAAGATGCCAGCAACACTCTTTCGCTGTCCACCAGTTATACTGATACCGCAGGAAATAGTGGCCCTGCGGCTACAACTTCAAACTATGAAGTTGAAACTCTAGCACCTTCAGTGATCACATTCACCATGTCTGATACAGCCTTGAAAATTGGCGATAACGCGACGGTAACACTCGTTTTCTCAGAGGCGGTTATTAGCTTTTCCAGTTCTGACGATATCACGGCTCCCAATGGTACGCTTTCGACTCCTATGACCAGCAGCGACAACATTACTTGGACAGGCACCTTCACACCTGATAATAGCAGTGAAGATTCAAGCAACACCCTTTCTCTGTCCACCAGTTATAACGATACCTCAGGGAATAGTGGCCCTGCGGCTACAACTTCAAACTATGCGGTCGATACCCTTGCGCCTACTTTGAGTGAATCGACAGCTGTATCCTCACCAACTACTGACAGTACACCTAGTTATACATTTTCCTCAAACGAGGCAGGAACCATCACATATGGGGGAAGCTGCAGCAGTTCAACTTCTTCTGCTTCTTCAGGCAGCAATGCCATAACTTTCTCAGCCCTGGATGATGGAACATATTCAGATTGTACAATTACTGTTACTGATTCTTCAGGGAATATTAGCAGTACCCTTTCTGTAACTTCATTTACAGTCGCCGTACCACCTGTTCTTGCAGAGGTAACTGCAGTATCAACTCCAACCACTGATAGCACCCCGGATTATACCTTCTCTTCAACTGAAGCTGGAACAATCAGCTATGGAGGGGCCTGCGGGAGTTCATCCTCATCTTCTGCGATATCCGGAAACAACACAGTCACCCTAACACAGTCTGACAACTCCACCGCATTAGATGATGGATCATACGACAACTGCACCATCGCGGTGACCGACAATAACAGTAACACAAGTAACAACCTCTCTGTTAGTTCCTTCACCATTGGTGCAAGTACTCCTGCCCTTACACAGATCACGGCAGTTACCACACCAACCAGTGATACCACACCTGATTACACCTTCTATTCGACTCTGGCTGGTACAATCAACTACACTGGAAGCTGCAGCAGCAGTTCTGATACTTCTGCAACCGCCGATAACAATACTGTAACATTCAATGCTTTGAGTGAAGGAACCTACTCCGACTGCAAGATCAGCGTGACCGCCACCTCCAGTGGTTTGACTAGCGACAACCTCTCGGTGGATAACTTCACTATCGACACTACTGCCCCAACATTGGCAGAAGTGACAGTAGTCACAACCCCAGCCAATGACTCCACTCCAGATTATACTTTTTCCTCAGATGAGGCAGGAACAATCACATATGGGGGAAGCTGCAGCAGTTCAGATACTTCAGCAAATGCTGATAACAATACTGTAACCTTAAACATCCTCTCAGATGGAACTTACAGCGACTGCACAATTTTAGTGACTGACAATGCAAGCAATGCGAGCAGTTCCTTGTCGGTTACCTCTTTCACCATAGACACAACTGCTCCAACAGTAAGTGAGGTTACAGCTGTAACTACACCATCGAACGATAATACATCAAGTTATACCTTCTCCTCAAACGAGGCAGGGACAATCACATATGGGGGAAGCTGCAGCAGTTCAACTTCTTCTGCATCTTCGGGCAACAATGCCATAACTTTCAATGCCCTGCCGGACGGAACTTACAGCAACTGCACTATTATAGTTACTGACAATGCAAGTAATGCAAGCAACACCTTAACGGCAAGCACTTTTATTATCGATACGACTGCTCCAACTCTGAGCGAAGTCACGGCAGTATCCACACCAACAAGCGACACTACACCGAATTATACATTTTCCTCAAATGAGGCAGGAACCATCACATATGGAGGGAGTTGCAGCAGTTCAACTTCTTCCGCATCTGCTTCAGACAATACAGTAACTTTCAGCACCCTGAGTGTGGGCAGTTACAGTGACTGCACCATCAGTGTCTCAGATAGTTCTAGCAATACAAGCAACGCCCTTTCAGTAAGTTCTTTCACTATTGAAACAACTGCACCGACTGTATCTTCCACATCACCTTCTGACAACCAGAGTTCGGTTGGAGTAAGTGACAATATATCTGTCACTTTCTCAGAGTCAATGGATAACACTACGGTAACTTCGAACACTTCAAATACCAGCTGCTCGGGGACACTTCAATTGTCTTCAGATGATTTCAGTAGTTGTTTTCAGATGTCTTCATCATATGCAGATAGTTCTGATAACATTACATTTTACCTGGATCCGTCATTGACTTTGCTATATTCAACGACGTACAAAATAAGAATTACGACTTCAGTCTCAGACATTGCAGGCAATACTATGGCAAATCAGTACTCACAGACGTATGGATTTACCACAACTACCACAACTCCAATAACTACTGGTTATTCTCATAGCTGCTTCATGCTAGATAATGGTTCAGTCAAGTGTTGGGGAGCCAACTCATCTGGACAGTTGGGATTAGGAGATACTGACAACCGTGGAGACAATTCAAGTGAAATGGGAAGTAACCTCACCGTCATTGATCTGGGTACCGGAAAAACTGCAAGGGCAATCGAAGCAGGGAATAATCATACTTGTGCTATTCTAGATAATGCATCCCTAAAGTGCTGGGGATCAAACTCTTTCGGACAACTGGGTCTGGGAGATACCGACAACCGTGGAGACAATTTAAGTGAAATGGGAGATAATCTTAATGTGATAGACCTAGGTACAGGAAGAACCGCCTCGGCAATCGCCACTGGTGATAGCCATACATGCACACTGCTGGACAACTCAGCCGTAAAGTGTTGGGGATCCAACTCATCTGGCCAGCTAGGATTAGGAGATACAAGCAACCGTGGAGACAATTCAAGCGAAATGGGAGATAATCTTAATGCGATTGACCTCGGTTCAGGAAGAACTGCCACGGGAATTTCCGCAGGTGATAGCCACACTTGTGCTCTGCTGGACAATTCAGCCGTAAAGTGCTGGGGAGATAATACTTATGGTCAATTGGGGCAAGGGGATAATAGCAACCGTGGCGACGGATCAAGCGAAATGGGAGACAACCTTGCTGCAATTGACTTAGGTTCCGGAAGAACCGCTAAATCTATCACTACTGGAACAGGTTATGCCTGCGCTGTGCTGGATGATGATTCCGTTAAATGCTGGGGAAGAGGAAATGTTGGGCAGTTGGGGCATGGTAAAAATACCTCAGTTGATTCGCCACCTAATTCATCTATTGACCTTGGAACTGGAAGAACTGCTAAGTTTGTCTCAGCCGGTAATTCGCATACTTGCGCCATACTCGATAACTCATCTCTTAAATGTTGGGGTTTTAATGAATCTGGTCAATTGGGGTTAGGAGACATCAGTAACCGTGGAGACGGATCAAACGAAATGGATGACAGCCTTCCCGTAGTTGACATAGGATCTGGTATAACGGCCAGGGCTATCTCTGCGGGAGATAGTCACACTTGCTCAGTTCTTGACAATGCATCCATCATTTGCTGGGGCTTAAATGATTCGGGCCAATTGGGGCTTGGAGATAATAGTACTCGTGGAGATGGTTCTGGGGAAATGGGTGAAAATCTACCCGCAATAAGTTTATAATATTTCTATCATTTTCAACTTTGAAAATAGTATTTTGAATAGATAATTCCCTAGTTTAGGTTAAGACTTTTTTTAATTCATTATGAAAATAATTAGACTTTTTGGTTTATCGTTTTTAGTGGGTTATGCAATTTTGCTTTTGTTCTCCTGTGGCCAGTTTCAGGAGAATGTTTCTGAGGGCAAAGATAATTTAAAAGTAAATAATTCTATTTATACATCTTTAATCAAAAAACTCACAGGTGCATCATCACCAATTCTGTATCAAATTAAATCTACGTCAGTACAGGAAGATAATCTTGTCTCCTATGGATTCAACAGTTCAAAGTCTGGGAAAATAATTTACGCTGGAGGGTGTTTCAGTTCTAGCATTAATGCTGCCAAAGGAGATAATCACATTCTATTTATAGTAATGGTTGAAGGAAACTATGAAAACTGTTCCATTCAGGTTATTGACGCAGAAGGAAACAAAAGTGACACTCTACATGTGCCTACATTCAAGTTAGACTTCTCTGCACCAGAATTATCCAAGGTTAGAGATTTTCAAGTTCAGGGACGTAATCTAAAGATGGAGATAAAAGTCAATGAATTAGGGGAACTATCTTACAACGGAAACTGCAGCGGTAATCTTCGAAAAATAAAGAAGGGAATATCTGAAATCTTAGTCAGTTTTCCAAGTGACGGCCAATTCAGTGACTGCGAAATTAAATTAGTTGATGCCTCAGGGAACACAAGTGAGCCCTTGCCTCTTGGCACAGTCAGAATCGATAATACGCCTCCTATTCTTCAAGAGATCAATCCTGTCCCAGAAAAGATTTATACAGATAGACCCAGCTACGCCTTCACAACCTCCAAGTCTGGGACACTCAACTTCAAAGGCAAGTGCAGGGGAAATGTAGAAAAGGCAGTTGTTGGTATCAACTATATTTCCCTCCTGTTAGCGGGACCTGGAAAATACAAAAACTGCACGATGACCATTACAGACTATTCAAAAAATAAAAGTAGGCCTCTGAAAATTTCTCCTTTCGAGAAGTTAGGAGATAATTCATAAGTTTTGTCACCTTAAAGTTATTCGTTTGAACAGTCAAATACCATCGTGGATATTTCCAATACATTTTAATTCAAATTAAATGCTGAAATTACTTATATTTGTCCAATTAAATAAAACTCAATTATGAAAAAAGAATCGGTTTGGGATTATCCAAGACCTCCTCGTTTAGAAGCTTGTTTTAAAGAAATAGAAATTATATTCGGAAGTATTATTGCTAAAACTAATAATTCTTATAGAGTACTTGAGACAAGTCACCCTCCTACTTTTTATTTGCCAAGATCAGCCTTTAAAGATGGGACTTTAATACCTATTCATATGAAAACTCAATGCGAATGGAAAGGAGAAGCAGCATACTATGATATCAAATCTACTGATGGGAGAATTTCAAGTAAGGGTGCATGGAGCTATAATTCGCCATCAGATAATTTTAATAAAATCAAGGGATATGTTGCAATATATCCAAATTCAGTAGATTCATGTTTGTTAGACAAGGAAGAGGTAAAATCTCAAAAAGGAGATTTTTATGGTGGCTGGATCACTTCAAATATTATAGGACCATTTAAAGGTGGAACAGGCTCTTTTGGCTGGTAAACAGGATTATAAATTGGCAAATTAATTAACTAATCATCACACTCTCAATCCTTTTTTATTTGCCCTCATATATATAAATAAGCTTCAGGTCTTTTAGTTTGTACAAGGCGGTTAAATTTTTCTTTACAACCAAGTTTATAGTTCTTTTTTATTTATATATCCACCCTTCCAAAGATATAACATCATAATAACAAAGTAAGTTAATGTAATTAAAAAACCACCAAATAATTTATAACTAACCCAAAAATCAAGGGAAAAATTGTAAGCTATTGTTATATTTAAAAGACCTGAAATAAAAAATCCCAAAGACCAGCCAAGGGATAATTTTTTCCAAACATAATCTGGTAGTATTATTGCCTTACCCATAACTAGTTTTAGTAAATTTTTACCACTGAAAAAATCAAAACTCAAAAGTAAGATAGAAAATATCCAATTAATTACAGTTGGTCTCCAAAATAAAAATCCTTCATTTCTAAAAATTATTGTCGAACCCCCAAATAAAAGAGAGATACCAAAAATTATCATAGTTTTTTTGGAAACCTTTTTTTCTAGTAGATACTCTAAACATAATTGAATAAAAAGACCTATGAGTAGTATTAAAGTAGCAAAAAATATATCCCGAGTATAAAAATAGGTCGCTGTGAAAAATATTATGGGTAAGTATTCAATAATTTGTTTCATTTCAAAATTATCTCAATAGGGTTTAAGATCAAAACTGAGTAAGATCATAGAAAATATCGGTATTGGATAGAGTTAATTGAGAGAATTTTTCATTTATACGGTAAACCTTAAGTCAAATTTATCAAGGATTTTCTACTAATAATTTTTTTAAAAAATTCTATAATCCTAGGTTCTATCCATCCAATTTGTTTCCAAGTATTTCCACAAATAAATCCAGCATGTCCACCCTTTTTATGATATTCAAGTTCAACCATTTCCGATACTTCTTTTGAACTAGGGAAAGTTTTTTTATCCAGAAAAGGATCATCAAGTGAGTTCATAATAAGAGTGGGGACTTGGATATTTTTAAGGAATTTTAAACATGATGATTCAGAGTAATATTGTTCAGCACTAATGAATCCGTGCAAGGGGGCTGTGATTTTATCATCAAACTCTCTTAACGTTTTTAATTGATTCAAATCTCCTGGATTAAACAAAGGGGGGAGATCACGAAATTTACGTTTAGCAGATTCACGCAAAAGATTGACAAAGTGTCTTTGGTAAATTCTCGAAAATCCTTTCTCTAGAGCGGCCGTTGAAGACGCTAGGTCAAAAGGAGTAGAGACAGCTGCAGCTGCCTCTATTCCAGCACTTTTTCCTTTTTCACCGAGCCATTTTAAGAGGATGTTTCCACCAAGTGAATAACCATAAACCATTAGGGGGCTGTTTGGGAATCTTGTTTTTACTAGATTTACTACCAAGTTCAGATCGCTAGTTTCACCGGCATGATAAGTCCTCTGAAGTCTATTTGAAATTCCACCACAATTTCGGTTCAGCAAAAGAACTCCGTTCCATCTCATTCTTTTAATAATTCCAAACATTGCTTTGACATTATTAGAGGTGGAGTCACCTTCCAAACCATGGAGTATTATTACTATTGGGGCACTACCTTCAGTTAACCAATACAAATTAAGGAAATCTCCGTCATTAAGCTCTATTTGTTCTTTTTCTGGTTTTTGAGAAGGAATTTTTCTAATTCTGGAAGCCCAAATTGTTTGCGCATGTGGTCCTAGTAACCACCATATTGGACGATAAGATGATTTAAGTTCCATTACAGAATAACAAAAGATGATAAGGACTTTATAGGCGTTTAAAAGATATTTTTCGGATAAGGTGAATAAATTGGATGCTTCTCTCGCATATTCTCACAATTCCTTGATTTGCGAGGTAGGATCTAAGGGACTTGATCTAAGTCACTTTATTAATATTTATAACTTAACCTAGAAAAAAATATAGACAAAATATAAACAAATATAATTTGAAGAATATTAATTTTACATTGTTATAAAAAATAATTATGTAACTAAAAAAATTTTATTTATTTTACTCTAATAATTAAACATAACCAGAAATAATTATTGTTTAACAAAAGTATTTGATGCATCATCTGTATTTATACTAGACGTTGATGGAGTTGAGCTTGAATCACAGTTTGGGTAAAGGTAGTTACCATCAAGCTGATATAAACAGTAGAAAGTGTAACCTGCATTATCATTACTACACTCTTTTTCAGTATTCAATTGCCAGTCACTATTACCACATTCGCTATTTGTGTTAAAAGAGATCACAGCTGAAGAAGACTGTGGCGTATATTTTTGAGTAGAACCAATAGTAACTGTAAATTCACGACCTGTGTTTCCGTTTGAAAAAATCACGGTATCCCCTACTGACGCTAATGTATGGGATTCTTCAATAAAAATATAATCTGTAGTGCAACTATTGTCAGAATGAATCTCATATTTTATATTTAGAATATTACCTTCAATTGTAACTGTCTCTATAGAATAGGTATTATCTGAATTAGAATAACAAGCTGATTTCCATTCTCCTTCTAATTCTGTTTGCAAAGTGATTCCTAGACTTAGACTATGGCTACTTGTACTAATATAGAAACTGGATGATTCTCCATAGTAGACCGCATTTTGATCTCCAAATAACAACTCATACAAGCTGTAGTTTTCTTTGAACAAAAAGGCGAATATTTTCATCTGCGTGTTGAGTGGAATATCAAGGCTAACATTATTCTGAGATGTATCCATCAATCCTTGAGCATAGCTGCTATAATAATTATTATAGCTGCTTGTCAAAGACTCGTTTGAAGGAAGAGCAAGAATAAGATGAGTACTATATTCACTCAGTTCTGACTCAGAGACACTTGACCTGCTTCGTGATGAGGATTTTTCATGAAAGTTCATTTTAAGTGTGACAGTACGCGTATCTTGGATGTCGGGCTCTAAATCTCCACAAGCATTTAGGAATAAAAAACTTATTAAGATAAGCCCCAACCACTGTAACTTTTGATTGAAAACCATTTTATTCACCAAAATTAGATATTATATAATTAAAAACCCACTTCATTCAAAACAGGCAAAAATACTGCTAAAAAATATGTTCCATGTTAATTTATGGTGTTTGAGAAGAAACACCACAGTTAACTTCAATCGTTCTAATTTTCAAGTTTTCAGAAATTGTGTGGAGTCTGGACTAACTGGACTGCAATAAAAAATTCCATTAGGATATACGTTCATTAATTTTAAAGACTATTTTGCTAAAATTTAGAGTTAAATTTTAATATTCAATCTGGAGATTAAACATGAATACAGAAATATTTTTGCCAATGTTTTATTTAATGTTACTAACAGTCAGTGTTTTTTTGTTTTCAACATCAATAAGACTTAAAGAAATATTTTTAAACAAAACAGTATCTGGTGAAGAACATAGACATCCTCCATTTGATCAGGGAAGTAAAATTTTAAAAAATGCTCAAAGGAACTTAACAAATTTATTTGAATTTCCAATTCTTTTTTATGTTATTTGCATTTGTTTATACATTACAGGAAATGTTGATGATTATTTTGTGATTTTAGCTAATTGGTATTTCTATTTGAGAGTTGTTCATTCAATTTACCATGTATTTTTTAACCAATTAATTTTTAATGGTACACTCCCAGTACGAACTTTTATATGGGTACCCGCAACAGCAACTTTAGTTTGGATGTGGGTAAGATTTATTTCCGTTATCTAATAAAAGAATTGTAAATCAACAATGATTTTTTTTTAAAATCGTTCTGGTAGGGCGAGGGACTGGATGTAAATTAGAACACGCGGTTAATCATAGTTGTAGATTGTACTTTATTAATAATTAATTTCGCGAGCTCTGTTTTTTATTAAAATTTGCTATTTATTTAAAACAACTATATCTGAATCATTTTTATTTTTAAAAATATTTTAACTTCATTTGAAACCATCATTCCAGCAATTTTTTGGAAAGGCCTGTTCCATGAAATCCCAAAATCTTGCCTGTTTATAATTGATGTTGCTTCAAAGAAAAGATTTCCTCTTGAGTCTTTACTTTTTTCTCCTTCCAGGATTATCTCTTTTTTGACTCCTCTCATCGTTAAACTCCCATATACTTTGTATTGATTTTCAGAAACCAATTCAACGTTATCACTTTTAAAGTAAATCTTTGGATAATTCTGAGCATCAAAAAAGTCAGGACTTCTTAGGTGCCGATCTCTCTTAGAATTACCTGTATCAATTGATTTAACATCTATTTCTGATTCAATATTAAAAATTTTATTAGTTTTACTATTATAATCTGCTTTACCAAAAGATTTTAAAAACTCACCATAAACATCTTTTGTAATCTTATGTTTTACACTGAAACCTACTTTTGAACTATTACTATCAAGTTTATATGATATTGGCTTAGCATGAACGTTGTAAGAAAGTAAATATGAGAGTGAAATTGATAGCAGAAAAAAACGATTTATCAGGTTAATTATTTTTTTATTCATTTTATTTTTTAATTAGCAAATTTATTTGTTTATATAGAATTATATTATAAAAATAAGTTAAATTTAAGAACACCTCATCACAGTAATCCCAAAAACTAATGAAAATTCCAATACCATAATTTATGAAAATATTCTAAATTAACCCTACCAAATTTCTGAGTTCTAAAAAACCTACACTATAACTTGAACTCTTTATAAGAATGAGGTTTATATTATTAATTGTCTACAAAAAAAATTAAAACTATCAATATAAAAATAAAGAGATTTTCAACCAGCATTTGTCAAGAGTATATTTTTAGCTAGGATTCCTATTAATGGTGTATAATAAATTTTCATATACCAAAATTTATGGATTTTACATAGATTCTATCTAAAAATTAAGGATTAGCAAAGTGATTCAAATAAGCTAGCCTTGTTGAGAACTAGTCCCTCCTTTTATTGCAAAAAATTTTTTATAATTGAACATACACAACAAAGAAATATATTTATTATTTTCGAAAAATTAGGTTGATTTTCCAGCAAATATTTAAATTACCATGATTTGTGGGCAGGTTCTAAATAACTATAAATGCCTTCAAATCACAATATTAGAAACTTAGTCAAAAAAACTTGCGAGGATTTATATAAAAATGAATTCTATAGACAAATTGGGGAAAAATATGTAGGTGGTAATGCTGTTTTTATTAAGATTATTCTTGACTATGAGTAAATAGTTGAATGTTACTCGATGTTCTTGCTGTATTTAGTTTTGAAATTATATTTTTATATTTTTTTATTCAAAATACTATCTAAGTTACTACCTTAGTTTTTATTTCCTTTGAAATTAATTACTTCATAATTATTAAATTACTCCATCAGACTTGCTTAATATTAAACGAATTTGAAACCCCATTGTCATAGTAATAAAAAAATGATAGGTAATTAAATTTAGTCAAGTCCCTTAGGTGAGATAGGTAAGTAGGTAATACAAAACATTAATATTTTTAATATGATCGTTTTTTTATAGAAAGTTAATATGAATAGTTGGCAAAAATAAATAATATAAGAATTTAATTCACCATCTAAAGAAAAAAATTAAAACTTTATCGATAGTTCCCACTCCGAGTTTCTTCAACCTTTGGCCTTGCTACAGCAGCGATCAGCTTGTCGAGTCCTATTGATCCCACCGGCTTGTCAAAAACAATACTATACTGAGGCTTACATATCAAAGAAGATGCATGGATTCTTTAGGTAAACTTGTTATAAAATCAGGGTTGACTGATACCAAACTCTGCCGTTACTCATCATTTATTCGCAGAGTAAAAGTAATTTTTATTAAATTTTTGTCCTGAAAAAACTATAATTTTATCTAAAAAAAATATGGATATTTTGGAAAATTAGAAAAAGATAAAACGAAAAATATACAATCATTGCAATAAGAAATAATTTTACCCAAATTTATTTTAGAAAAATAATTTTTTCTCCTGCAGCCTCAGCATCTGCTGAATCATGAGTAACTAACAAAGTTGGGAGATTATTTCTTCTAGCGTGGGAAAAAACCAAATTTCTGAATCTTTCGCGTAAATCTTTATCAAGTTTTGCAAAAGGTTCATCAAGAAGGAGAGCCTCTGGCTCTGATAATAAAGTTCTCATTAATGCAACTCTTACCTTTTGCCCTCCTGAAAGAGTCGCAGGGTCTTTTGAATACATTCCGGGAAGTTCAATTTCTTCAAGAACATTTTCAATTTTTTTTAAACGTTCTTTTTTCTTAAATTTTGATGGTAATGCAAAAGCTAGATTTTCACCTACTGATAAGTGTGGAAAAAGTAAATCATCTTGAAATAAAATACCAATTTTTCTTAAATGTGGAATAATTTTTTGAATATCTCTCCCATTTAAAACTATTTTTCCAGATCCACTTATTTCAGAAGATAAAGTTCCACATAAATAAGAGAGTAAACTAGATTTTCCACAACCACTTGGCCCCATCACTGTAGCAATGGTGCCTCCTGATATCTCAATACTAAAAGGGTTGAATAAATTTTTTTCAAATAATTTTAAAGTAATGTTTTCTAATTTTAACATACACTAAGTCATCTCTGAACGGTGACGGTAAAAAAATTTAGGAATTAAAAAGGCTAGTAAAATTCCAATTAATGGTAAAATTGATTGTAAAAAAGCAAACACACCAATTACTCTCATATCCCCACTAGAAGCGTAACTAACAGCCTCTGTAGTAAGTGTGGAAAATCTTCCTCCACCTGCAAAGAGGGTAGGTAGATATTGAGCGATACTTACTGACAAGCCTATGGCCATAGTAACTAACAATGGTTTAAAAAGAAGTGATAATTTTATTCGAAATAAATTCCTTAAAGGTGATGAACCCAAACATTGGGCAGTCATTAACATTCTATGATCAAGACTTCTCCAAGAATCAGAGAATGAAAGAAAAATATAAGGTAATACGAAAAGCAAATGACTCCAAATTAGAAATATCATAGTTCCATCTAAATGAAGACTTATTGATAATATCTGGATACCAAGAAGAAAAGTAGCTTGAGGAACAAGTAATGGAAGGTATATCCACCAAAATGAGTTCATCTTTACTTTCGTTTTTATATAGTTTTCATTTTCTAGATAACCAATAGCTAAAAATAATGCAATTGTTGTTGAAATTAAACCTACTTCAAGAGTAATTAATATGGTTTCCTGTAAACTATTCCAATATCTTTCCCAATTACCCCATGTCCAAATGCTTGGAAGAACATTAGGATATGCCCAACGATTAGAAAATGACCAAAATAGCAAACACAATATATTTAAAAAACAAATAACCACCACAATTACACCACATAATATTGTAAAAATTTGCAAAATTTTTCCTGATCTTCTCTTACCATTGATTTGCCAATTATTATGATTTTCTAAAAAAACCCACTCCAAGAATCTCCAAGTAACAATTGAAAAAAAACTAATCAAAAAAAGTAAAACAGCTCCAGCTGAAGCAACAAAACGGAAATTAATATCAGGATTTTCCATCCATTGCATGATCAAGATTGAAAGAGTTGGAGGAGTGGTTGGGCCTAGAATTAATGCAACATCAACTACCGAAAGAGAAAAAACTAATACAGCAAATACTGGTAATCGAATAAGAGGATAAATTTGTGGAAGTATTAATTTTAGCCAACAATCAAATAAACCATATCCCAAAGATTGGCCAATGTAAATGTACTGTTTAAACTTTATTTGTGGCAGTGAAATAAGAATCATTAACAATAAATATGGAGTTTCTTTTAATAACAGTCCCAGAATTAATGAAATCCCCATTGAGTCTTGTAATGTTTCTAATTCAGGCGGAGTATCCCAGCCCGAAAAACCCAATGAAATCCAACGAATGATCCAACCACTAGGAGAAATTAAGAAAGCAAACCCTAATGCGATTGCTGCGTGGGGAATAGCGATTAAAGAAATTAAACTTCTATTAATAGCTACAATAAAATTTGCTAATATTCTTTTTTGGCACCACAAAAAATCTCCACTTGAGATAATAGCAGACAAAAATATAGCTAAAATTAATGAAATTAAAGTTGAGGAAATTCCACTAAATATTGTTAATAATATTGAATTTGGCAAAGTCGGTTCACGTATTAACTGGCCAAATACATCTAAGCTTAATTTATTTCCTCCAATTTCAGGGAAGTATCCAAATGAAGGAAGTAATACTCCAAAAATTCCGACTAAAATTGGAACAACAAAAATAAATTTTATAAAAAATGGGAATACGACAAATATTTTCATTTACTGAAACGTATTTTCCATTCTGAATCTATGAGATTTTTCCATTCGGGATGAGGATTTCTTTGGGTTGCCCCCAATTTGTTAGGGGGTAAAGTCGCGATACCTAATGGCAAGTCTTTAAACTTTCTTTGATATTTTTGGGATAGTTTATCAATAGAAAGAACAGTGCTATCTCCCCATATTTCTGGATTTTGTTTTTTTATTTGTGCCTCAGGTCCAATTAAAAAATTAGATACAACCATTGCACCTTCAAGAGACCCTGAATTAAATGGAATTGCTACAAAGTGAGTATTCCCAATAGTACCTTTTTTAAATACAAAAGTTCTTGATGTTTTTGGAAGTTTACCATTAGCAATTGCAGAAGATGTATCTGATGGATTAAAGGAAAGAGCAATATCAATTTCGCTGTTATTAAGCATTTGTAACTGAACAGAATTACTAAGAGGAAAACTTTTTCCTGAACGCCATAGGTATGGATGTAATTTTTCTAGATAGTTCCAAAGTGGTTCTGTTACTCTTTTAAAAATAGATATATTTTTTACTGGATAATTCAAAATATTAGGATCATCGGTTAACTCAATAAGTATTTGCATAAGAAAAGTAGATCCTAGAAAATCCGAAATATGAGGATACGTAAAACGACCTGGATTAGAAATGCTCCAATTTAATAATTCAGGTATGCTTTTAGGAATAACTTTGACACGAGCAGAATCAAAAACAAAATTAAATTTAGCCATACCCCAAGGAGCTTCATATCCATCAACTGGGATATTAAAATCAATTAAAGTTGTCGGTTTACCTTTAAAATCTACTAATTTAAAGTTTGGGAGTTCTTCTGTAAATGGACCAAACAGTAACCCGTTCTTCTTCATATTAGAAAAATTTTCTCCGTTAATCCAAATCAAATCAACAGAACCATTTGTAGTTCTTCCAGCTGTTTTTTCTAAAAGTATTCTTGTTACTGCATCTGCTGTATTTGATAATTTTACATGTTTAATAATAACGCCAAAATCTTTTTTTACTCTTTTAGATACCCATTGTATATAATCATTAATTTCAGCAGATCCCCCCCAAGCATTCCAGTATACTTCCTGTCCTTTGGCTTTTGAAACAATATTATCCCAAGAATTAGCATAGACAATTACCCTTTCTATAAAAATTAATATCACTGATATTGTAAGTAAATAAAAAAATTTGATAAAGATTTTGGGTATTTTATTTATAAAGTTGTACTTCATTAATCTATATATAATGTTAGATTTACAATTACATTATGTAAGTTATATCAAAGTCTATTAAGTTTTTTTATTAGCATATAATTTTATAATTATTATTTTACTGTTTTCTAACTTGTTTTTATATACTGAGACTAAAATTTTTGAAGAAGACCTTTATTTGAAGAAATTTTTTTGGAAGGACTTAAAAGTTTGATTCATAAATCAATTTGCAGAGCAGTGCTTTATTATAAAATTGATAATGAATAAACTCTTGAGATAGATTATAACATACCTAAAATTCAAAATTATAAATCATCATTTTTTGGAAAATAAAATTACTTCTGCAGAAACGGACCGGGCATCGCGCAGAGCAAGAAGGTATCAAATCGATATTATTATGAACGACAACTAAAATGCATTAGAAATGTGTTCAACTCTCTTAACCCTACAAATCAAACGTTTGAACGATGGGAGCATGATGAATCGAATTCAAAAACTACTATCAATATATAAGTCTCCAAGTTAAAATATTATGTGTAAAAATTGCTTATAATTTACCTAGAAACCGATACTATAATAAAATTTTTTAAAAAATAATTTTTAAGATTCAGGAATCAAACTTACTCCATATGATCGTAAAGTAATAGAGACTTTTGCTCCAGAAGGATGTTGATTTTCAATCTCGTTGTCTATAACAAATAAATTCCCAAGCTCACATTCAATTGTATATTCTAGATGATCACCAAGATATAATGACTTAAGTATAGTTCCTGAGATTCCTTTTTCAGTTCCAGATTGATGCAAATTCATGGACTTAGTGGTGCTAGAAGGGGACTTCGGGTCCATACTACCATAATAATATCAGCGACTTAATAGCAAAGCCCGGACATACAATTGCGTACAAAGTAGTATGGTGTTTCAACGTTCATATTTTATGTGCGTAATTGCCATCCGCTCTTAAATATCCATGCGATAATAGCCAAACACAGTATCATAAAACCAGAGACTGCACATAGACTTGTAGCAATCGAAACATCTGCAACACCAAAAAAACACCACCGAAAGCCCGAAATAAGATATACGACTGGATTAAAAAGTGATACTGTTTGCCAAAAAGATGACAACATTGAAATTGAATAAAAAGATCCTCCCAAAAAAACCATTGGCGTTACAATAAGCAAAGGTACCAATTGCAATTGTTCAAAGTTTTTAGCCCAAATACCTAGTATAAAGCCCAATAAGGCAAAACTAAGGCAAGTCAAGATTAAAAACAAAATCATCATACCTGGATATAGTATCTTAAAATCCACAAAAAGCATAGATGTGCTTAGGATGACTAGTCCAATAAATAATGATTTAGTTGCAGCTGCGCCCACATAGCCCAGAACAATTTCAAAAAAACTAACTGGTGCAGAGAGTAATTCATAAATGGTTCCTACAAATTTTGGGAAAAAAATACCAAAAGAGCTGTTTGAAATAGATTGTGTGATAACAGTTAGCATAATTAAACCTGGTACTATAAAGGCTCCGTAACTTACATTATCTATCTCTTGGATGCGACTTCCAATAGCTGCCCCAAAAACCACAAAATACAGCGAGGTTGCTATAACTGGTGAAACAAAACTTTGAAAAAGTGTCCTGAAAAACCGTGTCATTTCAAATTTATAAATTGCTTTTATTCCATAGTAATTCATGCCACTTTCTCGTTGACTAAACTCATAAATATATCCTCAAGAGAAGATTGTTTTGTTTGCAAATCTTTAAAAATGATGCCACTTTGAGTTAAATTAGACAAAATATTGTTAATACCCGAGTGACCACTGCGCATATTGTAAGTATAGATTAAAGACTGACGATCAGCTCCTAATACAATATCATAGTCAGAAAGTATTGAAGGAAGGTCTTTGAGTGGTGCCTGCAATTCAATTATCAATTGTTTTTGCCCCAGACGCTGGATGAGTGATCCTTTTTCTTCAACTAATAGTAATTGACCTTTGTCTATAATTCCAACACGATCAGCGATTGCCTCTGCCTCTTCTATATAATGGGTGGTTAAAATAACTGTAACCCCTTTGTTCCTAAGACGGCGAACTAATAACCACATGTCTTTACGCAATTCTACGTCTACTCCAGCGGTAGGTTCATCCAAAAATAATAACCTTGGTTCATGACTCAATGCCTTAGCAATTGATACTCGTCGTTTCATTCCTCCAGATAATTCAATAATTTGTGAATTACGCTTATCGAGGAGAGAAAGTTGTTCTAAAAGGTCTTCGAGATAAGAGTCATTCGGAGATTTGCCAAAAAGACCTCGAGAAAAGCGTAGAGTGTTAATCACAGTCTCAAAGGATTCTAGTGATAGCTCTTGCGGTACCATACCAATCATTTTGCGTGCTGCACGATAATTTAATACGATATCATGCCCTGCCAACGTGATCTTCCCGTGAGTGAACTTTGAAATACCACATATGGTTGAGATAAGTGTAGTTTTACCTGCTCCATTTGGGCCTAAGAGTGCCAAAATTTCAGTCTCTTTTACCCTTAAGTTTATAGTTTTTAAAGCTTCAAATCCATTTGCATAATTTTTTGATAAACCTTTAATTGTTAGAAAATCTCGCATCTGTATTAACAGAAGTTAACTTTAAATAAAGAGTAATTTGTTTTCACTATAGATTTCTGGCATTCGCTCACGTATTTATTTGTGGAGATATAATTAACTACGCCAGGATGGAAAGAGTTTTAGCATAAAGGTAAAAACCTTAGACAAAAAATCTCCGCCAATGCAGAGCATTATGTACACCCTTTTGACGAAGGAAAAATAGAAACTAGAGATTAAGTTTACTTGAGATTGTATTGATAATGCGTATAAATTTGTTTATAAATTAGCGTACAAAAGGAAGGTCTCTCGCAAACCCATGCAGTTACAAGGGTTGCGTGGTGCGAGAAGGGGGACTCGAACCCCCACACCTTGCGGCACAAGATCCTAAATCTTGCGTGTCTACCAATTCCACCACTCTCGCAATTCAATCAAAATAACATTTAGTAATTGTCATGTCGATTTGTATAAAGCAATTTACATTAATTGGAATATCGACTTTGTATGTTTAATTCATACTTTATTTCCACTTTTTCCTGACCAGGGTTACCCCACATCAGACAGTAATATGCTCTATTTTCAGGTTTAAATGTATAATTATATTCTGCAACTGATTCCTCTTTAATTTCGTAAAAAACCTCACCTTCTTCATGATAGTGAAGGTTAAATGAAATTGGAAATTGAGAATAAAATTTAAAAAATAGCTGTTGATTACCGCTTATATCAAGACACTTTTCATAATACTTTTTAGATGGAATAGTGACTGCCAATTTTTCCTCAGTTTTATTGGATAAATTGTGAGGCATCATTCCATCATTCTTTTCCTCAACCCAAATAGTAAAAAAATAAAGTATTATGCCAGCAAGTGAAAACGAAATTGCATATCTTTTGAAAACATCCATAGATGAAAATCAAAACTTAAAAATAAGTAGTTTTCAGATAAAATTTATAATCAGATAAAAAATTAGTCTAACTTATTATAACTCATTTTTGCTTAAAAAGTCATCGATAAACAAATCTAGACGAGTCTGAAAATTATTTTCGACAATTAAATTTGAATATTTTTTTGTGGGTAAAATATATTTAAAATAAGCTGGACGAACAAACTTGAGAAATTGATTAAGACTGTATTCTGCAGTTACATTATGTTCACGAACATCTCTTATACATCTTCGACAAACAGCAACGTCTAAAGGAGAATCCATAAAAAATGAAAAAGAAATTAGCTCCCTGATTTTTGATAAAAACAAAACATGTAGTCCTTCTATAACTAAATATTCCTCAGGAATAATTTCTGTAAAGCCCAACTCACGCTTTCCTTTTTGATAGCCAAAATGTGGCATTTTCACAGATTTTCCTGCCATCATCTGATCTAAATGCTTATAGTAAAGTTCAAAGTCAAAAGCCTGAGGAGAATCAAAATCATATTTGTTATTTGGAATCTGATCCGGCCGATCTTTGTAGTATAAGTCAAGGGGAAGAACTGCTGTTTTTTTCTTTAAGCGTTCAACAAGCAAATTAGTGAATAAAGTTTTGCCACAACCAGAACCACCTGTGATAGCAATAATTTTCACTTTTCTTCAGTTCCCATAAAAATACTTTTATCTTTTAAAGTATCCAATTTACGAGTTTCACTGCTTTCCAGCTCATTTACAATATCCATTACTGACAAATATCGTTCTCGAATTACAAATTTTTTTTTGGCGAGAGACTCTTTTTTTTGTCGAAGCTTTTCCTGTTCTAGAAAATCCCAAACATTCACAGGCTTACCCTCATTTGTAACACTGATTTCCCTTATTTGTTTTTCAGAAAAACCTGATTTTTTTGCTGCATCAAGTAAGGCCTGCATTTCCTTAACAAATTTCTGCCTATCCCTTTCAGCCTTGACCTCCTTTTCATTATTTTCTAAATAGCTTTGGGAAAAAATTTTTTTGTTTGTCAATAATGGAAAATCTAATGATATAAAAGAAAAATACATAACAAGAAGAAAAAAAGTACGATGCATTAGAAATTTTTTGAGTATGAATTATGCATTATTGCTTTGACACTATGATTGAGAAGCAAATTTTATAGAATAATAATGCAAGCCCTGAGCAAAATAAGCCTATATGCTAGTATAGGAGTTAAAAATTTTTCAAGGCTTCAACTAACTGGATAAAAATTTCTGCCATTTATTTTTTTCAATGTCCACAAAGCAGCATGAAATTAAATTAGGATTGTTTTTGCTCTTAATGATTCCTCTTATAATGGGAGCATGCACAAATGAGACGCAAATCCGAAAATCTGCATTAAAATATTTTAATGAAGGTAACTCTGCTCTGAAACACAGAGATTACCAGTCTGCTATATGGCACTACCAGAAGGCAATAAGCTTAGACAGTGAAACTCCAAATTTTCATTATAATCTGGGTTTGACATATTTCGAAATAGGAAACTTCAAGGAATCAATTGCTTCTTTCAGACGCGTAGAAATGATGGTTCCAAATCAATCAGACACATACTACAATCTCGCACTTGCTTACAACAAGATATCTGAGAGCCGTATGGCGGACTTTTATTACAACAGATACCAAGATATGTTGAGTTTAAGAAAAGCTCAGGAAAGAATAAAAAAGTTGAGGCAAGAGCAAGAGAGGGAAAAGAAAATTTCTGAATCTGAAGCCAAAAAGGCAGGGTTTAAGAATAAAACTGCTTTATCTACAAAAAATACCCCACAAGATAAAAAATCAAAAAAATCGGAAACAGGTATTCCCAACTGGGAATAATTAATTAAATAAAAATACACCAGGTTAACATTTTATAGCAAATTTATGATTCTTAGGAAGAAATCTTTTTTGCCTTTAAATTTAAATCTTGGCAAAAAACTCCTCAGATAGAATCCTTGAGTCTTTGAATCTGAAAAGCTAGGATTAGTATTTTTTTATTTAGACACTCCCAATACTTAATTAGGATGGTATTAAATGACTTACGGGTCACATAAATATCTACATCAGTTTGAGCTAAAGTATGGCTGCAATCCTTACCAAAAACCTGCAGCAGTACTTTCAATTAACGAACAAGGGCTACCTTACGAAGTCCTGAATGGGCGACCTGGATACATTAATTTGCTGGATGCTCTAAACGCATGGCAACTAGTACATGAGCTTGATCAAGTTCTGGATCTTCCTGCAGCAGCATCGTTCAAACATGTAAGTCCTTCTGGAACAGCGGTAAGTGTGCCTCTAGATGATAAATTATCAGATGCATACGGATGCAAAGACTTTAGCCTTTCACCTCTTGCAACAGCATATGTCAGAGCTCGTGGGGCTGATCCTTTGTCATCATTTGGAGATTTTATTGCTCTTAGCAGAAAAGTTGATATAAGTACTGCTAGGATAATTCGTAAAAATATTTCTGATGGAATAATTGCTCCGGGTTATGACTCTGATGCTTTAAATCTTATAAAGGAGAAAAAAAATGGAGAATATGTAATTTTGAAAGCTGATCTAGAATATACGGCTCCAAAAATTGAGTACAGGGAGTTAAATGGTGTGGTCTTTTCTCAACCTCGAAATGCAATCAAAATTAATAAAAATTCTTTGTTGGCAAAAGTTGTAACCAAAAATAAAGAAATACCTGCAGATGCAGCACGTGATTTAATAATTTCTTCAATTACGCTGAAATATACTCAGTCTAACTCAGTAGGTTACGCCCTGGATGGCCAGATGATTGGCATTGGGGCAGGACAACAAAGCCGTATTGACTGTACTAAACTTGCTGGACGGAAAGCTGAAACATGGTACTTGCGGCAACATCCAAAGGTTCTGAAACTTCCATTTTTGGAAAATATAGCTAGCTTGGAACGCACAAATGCTCGGGTATTGTTTATTGAAGGAGGAATGACAGATAAAGAACTTCAAAACTGGCAGGCCCTGTTTGAAACTCCAGTTAACCCTCTTACTCATGAAGAAAAATCTGAATGGCTGACCAAACTCAATGGGGTATGTTTGTCTTCGGACGCTTTTTTTCCCTTTAGAGATAATGTTGACCAAGCATCAAAGCGCGGCGTAAGTTTCATTGTTCAGCCTGGAGGTGGTATAAGAGATGATGAAGTAGTCAAGGCAGCAGATGAATATGGTATGGCAATGGCATTTTCAGGCATGCGACTTTTTTATCATTAACAGATAGAAGTATTAAAGTACTTGAATAAAACTTGGAATCATTACCCGTCAAAATAAGAGACATTTTTTGAAAAAAAATGTAATCATTAAAACAGCATTTTTTAAGAATTAAAAAAATTAAAATTATTGAGTAAGAAATGATAAAAATGTACGACTTGGCCGGGGCAGATGAAAATAGAAGATTCAGTCCTTACTGCTGGAGAATTCGCATGGCACTTGCCCACAAAGGTCTGGAAGTAGAGTATCTGCCTTGGCACTTCGTGGAAAAAGATAAAATTAAATTTTCTGGTCAAGGAAAAGTTCCAGTTTTGATTGATGGAAGCAATACTATTGCAGACTCATGGGAAATATCAAAATACTTGGAGAACACATATCCTGAAAGACCTTCATTGAAAATGGATAATGGAGAAGTGATGTTTATAAAATTCTGGACTGAAACTGTTTTACATTCAGAAATACTTAAGCTTATTGTATTAGACATTCACGACAATCTGAGTCCTGAAGATCAACCATATTTTCGTAAGACCCGCGAAAAAAGGTTCGGGCTAACTCTGGAACAAGTTGTGTTAAATAGGCAAGAACGTCTGCCTCGAATTCAGAAAATACTCGCCCCATTGCGTTCAACACTTTCAAAACAGGAATATTTATCAGGTGAAACTCCGGGATTTTCTGATTATATTGTGTTTGGTGCATTTCAATGGGCTCGATGCATGTCAGGTTTTTTAATTCTTAATGCTGATGACATTATATATAAATGGCGTGATAAAATGCTCAATATGCACGAAGGACTTGCATTAAGTGCAGTTGGTTATCCTATTTAATCTTTTTATCCTCCTGCTAACTAATTTGAAAATGAATGAAAGTAATTCTCCTGACCTTCCGGCAATAGATTTTATACGTAGTATTATACGAGAAGATTTGGAATCTGGGAAACATCAGAGCCTTGTTACAAGATTTCCTCCGGAACCAAATGGTCATTTGCATATTGGTCATGCTAAATCAATTCAGCTAAATTTTGGCACTGCTGAGGAGTTTAAAGGAATCTGTTTCATGCGGTTTGATGACACAAACCCACTCAAAGAAGAAGAGGAGTATGTAGAAGGAATTTTAGAGGATGTAAAATGGATGGGATATGAATGGAAAGAAAGACTTACTTACGCTTCCGATTATTTTGAAAAGCTTTATGAATTTGCTGAAGAGTTAATCAAAAAGGGTAAAGCTTATGTTGAAAGCCAGAGCGCGGAGGAAATAAGGAGGACACGTGGAACTTTAACTGAACCAGGGATTAACAGTCCCTACAGAGACCGTAGGTTTGAAGAAAGTCTCACCCTTTTCAGACAGATGCGCGCAGGCAAATTTGATGATGGTGACCATGTTTTACGTGCAAAAATTGACATGACATCGCCAAACATAAATATGCGAGATCCTGTACTCTACCGTATCCGTAAAGTTATTCATCAGCGTACGGGTAAAAAATGGTGTATTTATCCATTATATGATTTTACTCATGGCTTGTCAGATGCGATTGAGGGTGTAACACATTCACTCTGCACACTTGAATTCGAAGATCATCGTCCTCTTTATGAATGGATACTGGCAGAAGTAACTGCTCCTTGTATTCCTCGTCAAATTGAATTCTCCCGTCTAAATCTTCACTATAGTGTACTCAGCAAAAGAAAGCTAATAAAACTTGTTGAAGATGGATATGTAAGCGGTTGGGATGATCCCCGCATGCTTACCCTTTCGGGTCTTAGACGCAGGGGTTACCCTCCTTCCGCGATACGGTTGTTTTGTGAACGTATCGGAATTTCAAAAAGTGAGAATAACATTGAAATGAGTGTTTTGGAAAATTGTGCACGTGAAATTTTGGACAAATCATCACCTCGTTTAATGTGCGTTTTGAAACCACTGAAAGTCGTTATTACAAATTATCCAGAAGACAAAACAGAGAATTTTCATCCTGCAAAACATCCAAAAAAACCAGAAATGGGAACACGTAAGGTTCCTTTTTCTAGGGAAATTTATATTGAATATGAAGATTTTCGTGAAGATCCTCCACCAAATTATTTTAGGTTTGCTCCGGGGAAAGAAGTCCGCCTACGTTACGCCTATGTAATACGCTGTGATAAAGTAATTTACGACTCAACTGGTAGAGTATCTGAACTGCACTGCACATATGATCCAAAAACAAGATCTGGAGCAAAAACTGAAGGGAGAAAAGTAAAAGGGATTATTCACTGGGTTTCAGCAAAAAATTTTATTCAAGTTGAAGTTCGTTTATACGACCGCCTTTTCGCAAAACCAATACCAGGAAGCGATGATCCAGAAGGCAATTTTCTAAATGATATCAACCATAATTCAATTGATATTCTTTCTGAATGTAAGTTAGAGCCTGAAATAATGACATCAGCAAATAAGGAAGTTTTTCAATTTGAAAGGATTGGCTATTTCTTCAAGGATCCAAAAGATTCTCTCGAAGACGCCATGGTCTTTAATCGCACAGTAACCCTTCGTGATACTTGGGCAAAGCTAGAACAAGAACAACACTGACATAAACCCGAGAACAGAAGCTGATGTTTTTTCCAAAACAGCCTCGACTTTCGACTTTTGTTATTTCAATTATCGTCTGTTGTGTTTTATCACTATCAGCTCGACCGTCATTAGTTAGAGCATATGATGATGCCTCTGAAATTTCTCATAGCCATCTTAATCAGGAAAATTTTCTGGATATAAAATCCTATCAGTTCCATAAATTAAAAGAAGAGGAATGGTATGAAAGTCAAGCAGGATGGCGACTTACAGGTGGAAGTATGGGGCTGGACCTCCTATTTACTGACTTAGAAATACTTCTACCTTATCCTCTTGGGAGGGAAGTTACAGTTTATTTTAAAGCCAGACAGGAAGAATTTTATGAAATAAAACCCTTTAGATATCTTGTGGAAGTTGAATGGCGTGCCATAGAATTGATTGGGTTATCCCTTCTTGGAATGCCAGAATATGACAAGCGTAAAGCAGATCAGGGCGGAAGCATCACTCTCGGGAAGGGGCCTTGGAATTACATAAAGTTTCAGCAATTGTTACAGGATCTGTATTATAACGAGAAGAACTTTTATGATACATCTTATTACTCACCTCATCCTGTCGAAAATAATTTTGAAGGGATGTTCAGTTGGAAAAACTGGAAAGGACGTTTCACTTTCGTTCAGGACACACCATTCAAACTGACATTCCCAGCTCGGGATCTAACAGTAAATTATAAAAGCCAAGACAAAACTGTCATACTAGATTACCATTTTAAAGAACAAGAAATTGCTGGATTTAGCTGGCGCAGCTTTGATATTCGGAAACGTAGGGAAAAAACAAATCCTTCCGAATCTTCATCACCAGATAACCGAGGTCAGCAGCTTCTTTTTTCATCAACTGACTTATATTGGCTACACCCTCTTAATTCAGAATTTCATGGTACAATAGGATTGCGTGAAGACAGATTTCAAAATATTTTCCGTCAACTTGATGTGCCTTTTGATGATTACAATTTTTATTTGTGGACTTTACAAGTTTACGGAATTTTAAGACATAAAACTGCAATTGACAGATTTTTCGAATATGCGCTTTATGCTGGGGACACAGAAAAAGTTACAAATTATCTTAGTGATGTCAGGGCAGACATATCAACCCGCAAACCAGAAGTTAAAATGCGAATAAGTTGGGATTTCCATGATTTAAGTAATCAGTCTGCATTAATGTTCACAACAAGCTGGAATTTAGATGATTTTTCAAAAGACTTCTGGGACGGTGGAAATATATCTTACCAGAAAACTTTTTAACTGATAAAACTTATCATCTGAAGATATCTTTAATTCAAAAAAGTAAGTTAATTTATTAAATAATCTTTGATATAAGATTTTAACCTCACCTTTATTTTTTTAAAGCTAAATGACTACACAACTTAGAAACTAGACAAGATCTTTGGCATTGTATTTTAAATGAAATGATTATACTTTTTTAATCTATACTTTACTAAAATAAATTTATTAGGAATATTTATGAACCTAGAAAATTTTGAGAAAATTAGAAGTTTCGATAATGATAATTTTGTTCATCCTTGGGAAAGCATGAAGGAGGTCGGCACAAATTCACGGACCTTTGCTGAAAAAGCTGATGGTATTTATCTCTACGATGAAAATGGCCAGAAGCTTATCGATGGCCCTGGGGGAATGTGGTGCGTTCAGATTGGCTACGGTCGTAAAGAAATGGCTGAAGCGATTGCTGAACAGGTATACAAAATGCCTTACTATTCTCCTTGGAATATGAGTGCATCGCCAAGTGCACTGCTCGCCCGTAATTTAGCAGAACGTGCTCCCTCAGACCTGAAACATGTCTTTTTCACTACATGTGGTTCCACAGCCGTGGACAGTGCCATCAGATTTGTCCATTTCTATAACAACGTAAGAGGGAAACCACAAAAAAAGCTAATCATATCACGGGAAAAGTCCTACCATGGTAGCACTTACCTAAGTGCAAGCGTAAGTGGCAAAACTCGAGACAAGGACTGGATGGATACTGCCTCTGAAATGGTACATTTCCTTCCTGATGTTAATCCAAGCATTCGTTCAAAAGGCTTGAGCATTGAGAGTTATCTTGAGGAAAAAGTAAAAGACCTTGAAAAAGCAATTCTTCAAATTGGAGCTGATAAAGTAGGCGCCTTTATAGCTGAGCCAGTGCTGGCATCTGGAGGAGTGATTGTTCCTCCCAAAGGTTACCATAAGAAATGTCTGGAAGTCTGTCACAGAAACGACATACTGTACATTTCTGATGAGGTAGTTACAGGTTTTGGACGCCTTGGTCACTGGTTTGCTTCCAAGGAGGTATTTGACATAGAACCGGACCTCATAACTTGCGCCAAAGGACTTACATCCGGCTATGTGCCAATGGGTGCCTGTCTAATTTCAGATAGAATTTTCAGTGAAATCTCCGGTGATGATTCAAAAGACTCCTCCTTTTCAAATGGCTATACCTATTCAGGTCATCCTGTTGCTGCAGCAGCTGCTCTCAAAAATCTGGAAATAATTGAAAAAGAAGGACTGCTAGAACATGTCAGACAAGTTACTCCGCACTTTCAAGATCGCCTCCATGGACTACGCAAACTTCCTTTGGTAGGAGACACTCGCGGTGCTGGATTGATCGGCTGTGTTGAGGGACAAATTGTCGATTCAGACAATCCGAAAGCACTGGAAATTGACATAAAGATTGGAGCTCGAATTGATAGACACTGCCAAACACTGGGACTGATCGTACGACCCCTGTTGAACATGTGTGTGTTTTCTCCTCCACTAATTATAAATTCTAAGCAAATTGACGAAATGTTCAATATTCTTGAACTAGGCATCCTCAAAGCAACAGAGGACTTGCAACGCGAAGGATTCTGGAAAGACATGAATGAAAAAACGTGATTCACATTACGACATACTTTTTGAACAGGTCCAAATAGGTCCTGTGAAGGCCCGAAATAGATTTTACCAGGTACCGCATTGTAACGGCATGGGCTACCTTCGCCCTAATACTCTGGCAGCAATGCGAGGAGTTAAAGCTGAAGGTGGTTGGGCAGTAGTTTGTACTGAGGAGGTAGAAATTCACGCCAACTCTGACAACGGTTCAGCGGTGGAGGGAAGACTCTGGGATGACGGAGATATACCGGCGCTGGCAAAAATGGCGGAGGCAGTTCATGAACATGGAGCATTGGCTGGAGTTGAACTGGTTCATGGTGGATATTCAAACGCTAATAATTATAGCCGTATTGTACCAATAGCGCCTAGTTTGACCTCTGTTAATTCCTATGACCCAGTGCAGGCAAGAGCAATGACAAAGTCAGACATTCGAGACTTTCGTAGGTGGCACCGTAAGGCAGCTCTCCGCTCCAAAAGAGCAGGATTCGACCTCGTTTATGTTTATGCGGGACACAATCTAACACTTCTTATGCACTTTCTCTCCCGACGTTTTAACAAACGCAATGACGAATACGGAGGTTCACTTGAAAATCGCACACGCCTCTTCAGGGAGGTTCTGGAAGAAACAATAGACGCAGTTGGTGACAGTTGTGCAATTGCTGTGCGTTTTGCAGTGGATGAACTTCTAGGACCAAAGGGAATCACCTGTGAAAGCGAGGGACGTGAGGTGGTCGAAATGTTAGCTGAAATACCTGACCTCTGGGACGTGAACATAAGTGAATGGGAGAACGATTCTGCCACATCCCGCTTTGAAAAGGAGGGCTACCAAGAACCATATATAAGTTTCGTTAAATCACTTACTTCAAAGCCTGTAGTTGGAGTAGGACGCTACACCTCAGCTGACAACATGGTCTCACTGATTCAGCGCGGAGTTATGGACATGATTGGGGCCGCAAGGCCCTCGATTGCTGACCCATTTTTACCCAAGAAAATAGAAGAGGGAAGACTTGATGAAATTCGGGAATGCATAGGCTGTAACATATGCGTAGCCGGTGATTGGCTTTCAGTACCGATACGCTGCACACAAAACCCTACAATGGGCGAAGAGTGGCGCCGTAGCTGGCATCCGGAGCGGATTGGACCTAAAAAAAGCGACGATGTTGTGCTGATAGTTGGTGGAGGACCTGCAGGTCTTGAATGTGCATTATCGCTTGGGAAGCGAGGTTACAATGTGATTTTGGCAGAAGCTTCCGAAGTGTTAGGTGGGCGGGTGAGTAAAGAAAGCCAACTTCCAGGACTTTCGGAATGGAGGAGAATTCTTGATTACAGAGAAACAATGCTTAAAAAAATGGACACGGTCAAAATCTATCGTTCAAGTAAGCTCAATCTACGAGACATTATCGAATTCAGTGCAAAAGACAAGTTTGGATTTTCTCATGTTTTTCTTGCTACTGGAGCTAGATGGCGGCGAGATGGAATTGCAAGGAAACACCGAAATCCCATTCCCGGATTGAAAAAGATTAGAGTAATGACTCCGGATGAAGTCATGAATGGAGTTTCTCCAATTGGGAGAGTAGTGATTTTCGACGACGAACACTACTATATGGGAGGTGTAATTGCTGAAAAACTTAGGCTTGAAGGCCTTAAGGTAATTCTTGTCACACCGGCACCAGACATTTCCAACTGGACGCATCACACAATGGAACAGCGCCGTATCCAATCACGACTACTTGAAATCGGAGTCGAACTAGCAACTCAGCAAAACCTCGTTTCAGTGTCTTCTAATGAAGTAGAATTAGCATGTGTCTTTACAGACAGACGTACTCGTCATGAATGCGAAACACTAGTGCTTGTAACGGAACGCTTGCCCAACGATGAAATTTACAATGCCCTTAATGTGAGGCAAGAAGAGCTAAAAGAGATCGGCATAAAAACACTCCAATGCATTGGTGATTGCTTTGCTCCCGGTATTATTGCTGCAGCCGTTCACTCTGGACATCTTGCTGCAAGAGAATTTGAGGAGAATAGCTCATATGAAGTACCATTTCTGCGAGAGCGTGTGGTTATTTGAATCAATATTTTTTTTCTAATCTAAAGATACAAAAAAATTTAATCAAAATATATATGTTAATTGATGATTGTTAATTGATATTTTTTTTTGAAATAACTTTTCAAAATGATTTTTATGAACACAAAGGGTGACGGTGCTTTCCGTAATGAAGATTTAAATAGTCGTTCGAATGACATGACCTATTCAGGAGCAGTCAGTTTTCTTCGGCGAAAATATACACGTCACTTAGCAGATGTTGATGTTGCCGTTACAGGTATCCCATATGATTGTGCTACCAGTAACCGCCCCGGGGGCCCGCTTCGGTCCTCGTGGAATTAGAGCTGCATCCACTGAGCTTGCCTCACTGGATGCCTTCCCATTCAACTTCGATCCATTCAAATACCTTGCGGTAATTGATTACGGGGATGTCTGGCTTGATTACGGATATCCGCAGAGCGTAGTAGAGAAAGTTGAAAAACATGCAGACACTATCTTGCAACAGTCAACCTCTCTATTAAGTTTCGGTGGGGATCATTTCATTTCTTACCCACTACTGCGTTCACACCACAAGTTCCATGGGCCTATTTCACTCATACACTTTGACGCACATTCTGACACTTGGGAGGATGATGGTGATAGGTTAGATCATGGATCCATGTTTCTTCGTGCAGCAAGGGAGGGGATAGTTATTCCTGAAAAATCTGTCCAGATCGGAATTCGTACACAAAATTACTGTACTCATGGATTCAACATTTTGCATGCTCAATGGATACATTCGCATGGAATTCAAGATGTAATTGATACAATTCACAATATTATCTCTCCAGACGACCCAGTTTACATTACTTTTGACATAGACTGTTTCGATCCAGCCTTTGCTCCAGGAACTGGTACTCCAGTTGTAGGTGGATTGAGCACCACACAAATTTTACCAATACTTCAATCCTTGGGAGATCTTAATCTGATTGGAATGGATATTGTTGAGGTTGCACCAGTTTATGACCATGCCGAAATAACTTCTTTGGCTGCAGCAACAATTGGCTATAACTACCTATGCCTGCTTGCACAAATGAGGGGGGCTAAAGCAAAACATATAGGAACCATACTGAATGAAACTCTTAGCGGCGCCGCAGCTGGCTGATTAATTCAAAATATTGAAATAAATTTAACCTTATTAAATTTTCCACAATAATTTGCATGAAATTAATTTAAAATTTGAATCAGCATATTTTGGATTAATCTATTAAGTTACCTTAAGTTTTCAATTAAGAAAAACATTTTCACTAACTTTACATTGAGACAACTTCTAGACTGGTTAATTTGATTCGTGAAATATATAACATTAATTTGTAGTAGATTTTTTTATTTTCTCAAAAGTGTCGATAAGCAAACGTCCCTGTTCAACTTCATGGAAACGCAAAATAGAAACTCCCTGCCAGAGGGCTATACTGGAGACTAGCGCGCAGGGAAAATCCCTTTCAGAAAAGTTCAAAATACGTCCACATGAAACTGCCGCAAGGAATGATTTTCTTGAAGGTCCAAGAAGTAAGGGTAAATTAAATTCATGAAGTTCAGAAAACCTGCGAACTAACTCAAAACTGTATTTTGCATTTCCACTGATGAAAAAACCCATTCCAGGGTCAACTATAATCTGGCTTTTTTGAATTCCATTTGACTCAGCATATTTTAGCTGTTCCTTAAAGAATGAAATGATACTCTCCATTACATCTCGATATTGAGTAAAATTCCTTGATGTCCGGGGCGTTGAATCCTTTGAGTACATCAGAATCACTGGGACCTTAAATTCAGCAATTACTCCAGCCATTTCCTTATCTGCACGGAGAGCACTAACATCATTAATCACATCTGCACCTGCATCCAATGATTGGCGTGCAACCTCTGCCTTCCATGTGTCCACAGAAATCCAAATATCACTTTCAGAACGAACTGCTTTTATGAGTGGAATTACGCGACTTAATTCTTCCTCAAACGTCACTTCTTTACTTCCTGGCCCAGTAGACTCACCACCAATATCTAGCCAATCAGCACCTTCTGCAATTATTTTTCTTGCCCGAACCAACGCATCATCAAATTCAAAAAAGCTCGAACCATCTGAAAATGAATCCTGTGTAAGATTAAGTATTCCCATAAGTATTGGTTGGGAAAGTTTTAAATTTTTTTCTCTTGAAACAAGTTTACGCAGGGGCAATTCAAATTGTTCAGAAAACATAGCATTTTATTAGGTTAATTTGCCAAATTACATAAAAAATGTTACTTCATTAAAGTGCTAGTTTCCAAAAAAACACAATTCAAAAACTTAATATTCTGATGCTGACATCTAGCCCGGGTAAATTTCTAGCTCCAACTTCACTTGGAGCTGGATATGCTGTCTCCAAAATGCTTTCGCTAAGAGCGATGGATGCTGAACTGGCAATTGCCCAAGATTTCTTTTACCAGTTCCTAGCTGGCGTACTGCTAGGTTTCGCGCTGCGTCCTGTAGCAAATATGATATACTGGAGGCGTTCTAGCTCAATAATAGTATTCTCTTCGTTTTTAATTGTACTTGGTCCACTTGGCCAGACCTTCAGGTATATTTTATGGGGGACACCGTTAAATGATGCTTTCTGGCTACAAATTATTCCGGAAGTAATTGCTGCAATTTTTGTGGGCACGATAGCTACTTTTCTTCTACCAGGCAGTCAGCAGGTAATAGGTCCAGGATTCTTATGGAGAAGACTTAAGAAGGAGATAAAATTTCTGGAAACAGCTAAGGTACTATTTTGTGGATTTACTTATATGCTTTTATTTATAATTTTTCAGGTTACATTAGATGAGAGTTTTGCTGCACCATTCTGGTCAGATCGGTTACAGGAACTTTTATACCTGCCACCACTTTCTCTGCAATCAAAAATACTGCTTTTGTGGCTACAAGGAATTTTGAATACCCTGATGCTAATGCCCTTTTTCCTGCTTTTTTTTCGTGAAAAAGTTGAACTTACTTTTGTGCTCGGTTCTCTGACTTTTGTGGTAGCTGACTTTGCCCCGGCATTTACCAATTTTCATAGGATAGAACCACTACTGCTGATTGATCAAGTATTTGTAGGTTTCTGCCTACAGTTTATTTTTGTAGCAACAGCAGCATATTGCTTTGGACGAAATCATTTATAGAAACCGGCGTACAAATTTTCATAAAAACTCATTCAGAACATAAGAAAAAAAGATGACTTTAATTGCAGAACGAAATTCACGTATTTTTTCAGAAAATGCCTTTAAAATAGCTCCACATATTTTTCGCGTGGAACAGCAGAAAGGTGAAATCATCAAACTTAATCTTGGTGAGCCTGATTTTGCCGTGCCCCTCCATATAAAGAATGAAATCAAAAGACAGCTGGATCTAGACAATACAAAATACTGTGACCCAAAAGGATTGCTCTCCCTACGTGAAGCAATCTCCACTCAGATCAACCATACTAGAGGATTGCAAAAAACTCCGGAACATGTGGTCGTTTTTCCGGGAGGTAAGCCATCAATTGGGTTTGCACAGCAGGTCTACTGTGATCCGGGAGACGAGGTTATTTATCCTAGTCCCGGATTCCCAATTTATGAATCTTTCATCAAATATGTTGGAGCAGTTCCTGTTCCTCTGCATCTTAAAGAAAATGCTAACTTCATTTTCTCGCCTGAAGAACTCGCAGAAAAAATAACACCAAAAACAAAACTCATCTATTTCAACTTCCCTTCCAATCCAACTGGAGCAGTTGCATCGGCTAAACAGCTTGAAGATTACGCTAATGTTATACTTAAAAATTGCTCGAAAGACATTCGTATTTACTCAGATGAAATATATGAAAACATAATTTTTGATGGAAAGAAGCATCATTCAATTTCTTCAATTAATGAAATTAGAGACAGAACAATTATTGCTAGCGGTTTCTCTAAAACTTTTGCCTGGACAGGTGGAAGAATCGGTTATGCTGTTTTCCCAACTATTGAAGAAGCAGAGATTTTCAAAAATATAAACATTAATTATTTCTCTTGCGTACCACCATACAATCAGGAAGCTGCCCGAGAAGCGTTAGAAAATCCACTTTCTAAAACGGCTGTGCAAACGATGGTTGATACTTTTGAATTGCGTAGAAATCTAATCTGGGATCAAATCAAAAAAATTCCTGGTATAAACTGCTTAAAACCGGGTGGTGCATTTTATCTTTTTCCAAATATTTCTGAAATATGCGAAAATCTAGATTTGATAAATAAACATAAAAGCCTTTCTCCAAGAGAACAGGACTCTCCGGCCAAACTTTTTCAAATGTTTTCACTTTACGATCATCAAGTAGCCGTAATGGATAGAGATTCTTTTGGAAAAATAGAAGCAGACGGTAAACACTTCATCCGTATTTCAATAGCGGCTGAACAATCTGTTCTAGAAGAGGGTATCCGACGAATAAAATCAGCAGTGAAAGATGTTTCCGGACTTGATAGATTTTTGAAAAAGCGTCCTGACATGAATTTTTTTTAAATTTTCACAATTTTTATATTTTTAAAAGACTCCTTTGAATTTAAGGACTTTCGATTAACATAATTAAACTTACTCAGAATTAACACAATCTTTATTTTAAACTTTTCAACATAAACTTTTCAAAAAGGCAAAAAGGAATAATTATGCAGGAAATAATTCATTACGATATAGTGGTAATCGGCTCTGGTCCTGCAGGAGAAAAAGCCGCAATGCAGGCTAGCAAACTCAAAAAAAGAGTGGCCCTGATTGAAAAGCTTCCCCGGCTAGGTGGGGCCTCACTCCACACCGGAACAGTCCCCTCAAAATCACTCCGTGAAACGGTGCATCACCTCGCATTACTGCGCCAACAGACTCATGGCATTGATATTAAATTTAAGGAAAATCTAACAACTAAGGAGTTAATGCATCGTAAGGAAATGGTGATACAGGACCAAGAAAGTTCACTGCGACGTAATTTTGAAAAAAACCATATCACTGTTATAGAAGGGACAATTCGATTTCTTTCATCCACAAGCCTTGAAATTCATCCATCAAATGAAGCTGAAAAATATGAAATCACATCAGAATACACAATTATTGCTACAGGCTCTTCCCCACGAAGGCCTAAATGGGCACCTTTTGATAATGAATGTGTTTTTGATTCAGACACGATCCTTGAAATTAAACATCTTCCTAAAAAAGTAACCATAATTGGTGCAGGCGTAATAGGCTGTGAATATGCCTCTATTTTTTCAAAAATGGGTATTCGAGTGAACCTTATAGCACGTAACCGAAATATCCTTCCCTTTGTAGATAATCAGATTGTTCAAAATTTAATGTACCAGATGCGTAATCAGCGAGTTACTCTGCGTCTGGGAGAAAATGTCGAGGATATTCAAAAAATAAATTCTGAAGAGGTACATGTAATCTTAGAAAGCAGAAAAATTCTTCCGTGCTCCACGGTTATGGTTGCTGCGGGAAGATTTGCAAATTCTGGAGGAATGAACCTAGAAAAAGTTGGTATTGAGCTTGGAAGCAATGGTCTGATAAAAACTAATGCTAGTTTCCAGACAGCCCAATCAAATATATATGCTGTAGGAGATGTAGTTGGATTCCCAGGACTTGCTTCAACCTCAATAACACAGGCACGTTTTGCCGTGCTGCATGCTTTTGGTCAGCTTAAGTCGGAGGAAATGCCTCAAGAACTGCCTTTAGGAATTTGGACAATTCCAGCAGTTTCAATGGTGGGTAAGACTGAAGAAGAATTAACTGATGCTCGCATACCCTACGAAATTGGAATTGCGCACTTTAAAGAGCTTTCACGAGCTCACATAATGGCTGAAGAGGAGGGAATTCTTAAACTTCTATTTGATCCAGAGACACGAATAATTTTGGGAATACATATAATCGGCCCTCATGCTGCAGAAATGATTCATCTTGGTCATTCTGTAATGTACTTCGGTGGAACCATCAATTACTTCATGAATACGGTCTTTAATTCTCCCACTCTTGATGAAGCATATCGTGTTGCCGCATTTAACGGAATGAACCGTCTTGATCACGAATCACTTTAAACATGTATAAAATATTTTGTGCTTATTACAAATTTATTTACGCATCAAACTTTTATTTTATAATAGGCAAATTTGAAATATTAAGCCGTTAAAATATCTCGATAGGCGAATAAAGCTACAGAGCCTCCAGTGTGAAGAAAAACAACGTTATCACCTTTAATGAAATGTTTCTTTCTTATAAGATCTATCAATCCAGCCATTCCTTTTCCTGAATAGACGGGATCCAGTAAGATACCTTCTTCACAAGCCATTAATTGCACTGCTTCAATCATTTCTTCGGTGGGTTTGCCATATCCTGAACCTACATAATCTCCATTTGCAACAACACTGTCTCGATTAACACTTCCTGATATTTCTAGGAATTCATTTGTTCTTTGGACAAGGTCAAAAACCTTTTCCTCCTGAGCTTTTTTTCCAACACCGACACAAATACCCAAGACTGGGATTCCACTTCTTGTTCCTTCCAACCCAGAGAGAAGCCCGGCCTGGGTGCCTGCGCTTCCAGTTGCAGTGACCAGGTGATCTACCTTCAAACCACTATCGTTGATCTGACCTACCAATTCCATAGCGCAATTTACATACCCAAGTGCACCTGTGGGGTTTGATCCTCCTCCAGGAATAATATAAGGTGTACCACCTTTTTTCTTTATTTCTTCAGCACTTTCTAAAAGTGCTGCATCCATGTTAGATCCAGCTTGAACAGTCTTAATTGATGCTCCAAAGAGTCTATTGAGCAAAACATTACCATTTTCGAGATATTCTGGATCTTCACTTTTTGTCCTGTGTTCAAGTATTATTTCACAACTTAATCCCATTCTGGCAGAAATAGCTGCAGTTTGTCGAACGTGATTTGATTGAGTTGCACCCTGTGTTATTATCGTATCAGCATTTTTTTGAAAAGCTTCTCCCATGAGAAATTCAAGTTTGCGTGTTTTGTTTCCTCCAGTGGCAAGACCAGTACAATCATCTCGTTTAATAAAGATCTGAGGACCTCCTAGCAGTTTACTAAGATTTTCTAGCGGTTCAAGAGGAGTAGGAAGATGGGCAAATTTAAGACGGGGAAATCGTGAAATGTTCATAGATTTTTTAGAATATTTTGTTTAAAAGATTGAATGTCCCTATAACTTTTATTAATTCAGCAAACTTATAGCTTGCTTGTGTAATTCTTCTGACGCAGCGGCCAAAACACATCCGTCCCAGTTTCCATCGAAAGAAGTACTTCCATTCCAATCACTGATAATTCCTCCCGAAGATTCCACCACCGGTATAAGAGCCATCAAATCATATATTTTCATATCGGCTTCAATTACCAAATCAATAAATCCTGATGCTAGGAGTCCGTAGTTATAACAATCCCCTCCAAATCGGGGCAACTTTACCTTTGAGGAAACACGATCAAATAATGGTTTTTGCGAAATGTTAAACATTTTTGGGTCAGTACTATATAGAATTGCCTGGCTAATTTTTTCCTTTCCAGAAACTTTGCAGACTTTTTTTTTCTTATCAACATCAGATGAATAGAAAAAGCAATCTTCACCACTTTCAGAAAACCACCGTTCATGCAAGATAGGAATATCTATTATACCGAGCTGTGGGACATTATTTTCAAGCAGAGAAATCAAAGTCCCAAATATGGGCATACCAGACACAAAACTTCTTGTTCCGTCTATGGGATCTATCACCCATTTCCATCTACTGCCAGTATTTTTAAAACCTTGCTCTTCCCCCAGAATATCATGTGTAGGATATTTATCTTTGATCATCTCACGTATCACTGTTTCAGCAAGACGGTCAGCAACCGTTACTGGACTATTATCAGCTTTATCCTCAAAATTTAAGTCTGCACGAAAATATTTTCGAATTACTCTTCCGGAAGCATCAGCCAAATCAAGTGCAAATTGTTCGAATTCAGACATCTGGAAATTGTGTGAAGAGAGATGTTAATTGAAATAGTTTATGCAAGCTAAACTGCTGCTATACGATCCTTTTCCAATTCTTCAACCATAGATTTTAAGAAGAGAAAAAAAGTCTGGAGTATTGAATAAAGGGGTACTGCCAGCAATGCCCCTGCAATACCAGCCATGTGTTCACCAGTAACCAACGCAAAAACAATCAGCGCGGGATGAATATGCGCAGCAGTTCCCATTATCTTGGGATTTAGGAAATTGCCTTCGATAAAGTGAATCAGTAAAATCCAGAGCAGTGACAAGAATCCTGTAGTGAATGAAATTGTAAGCCCCATTATTACAATTGGTATAGTTGAAAGAATGGTTCCAAAAATTGGGATAAGTGAAAATACCATAGCCACAATACCTAGAGTGAAAGCGAAAGGCACACCGATTATCACCAGACCAATAAATGTTAGCACACCATTTACAAGACATATCAACAACTGACCTCTAACAACACCATTCAAACCTTTATCTAAGTTTTTTAATAGGATACTGTATCTTTCATGGTACTGTTGGGGTACAAGTGAGCGCCAGAAAGATAATATTCTATGAGTGTCAACCAGAATAAATGCTGCAACCATAAAGGTTAGAAACATTGTGAAAACTGATCCCACAACGTTTGCTATCAACTGACGCCCTAGTCCAAGAAAACGAACCATGTCAGATTTTATTCGGTTTACTCCTTCCTCTGCTAGAATAGACAGTTGAGTCTTCATTGTAAGAGGCTCATTTGAATTTTCATCAATTCCACTTTCTATACCATTCTTTTTATGTGGAACAACTTCAATTCTGTCAGATTCAAGACCACGAATTTCGTAGGTGTAGTTATTGAGTATTGAAATCAATTCTCCGTTTTCGTCACTGTAATTTTCAGATTCATTTTTTGTTTCCATCTCTTCAGGCTGAGGGAGGGGCTCCTCTAAAGCCGGTTCTGGAAACAAGGAAGTGATACTATTTATTTTCTCGTCTAAAATAGGTCCCCAGTCTTCAGATAGTTTTGTAACAGCTTTTGGAAATTCCTGAATCATTCGACCCATTTCAGCCGATACATTCGGAATAACATAACTTCCACCACCAATAAGAACCATCAAGATCACAAGATAAACAAGCAATACAGATATTCCACGTGAAATCCTGTATGAACGAAATTCCCTCTGATGTAGTCTATCAATAACCGGTGAAAGCACATATGCGAGAAATCCTGCAAGCAAAAATGGGAATAATATTTTGTTTAAGAACAGGATAATTCCCAGCAGGGTTCCAAGAAGAATAAGGACAACCAAAGTTCGCCCCCGCTTGCTAAGAAATTTTAGCATTAGTAAAATTGTTTAGATTTATGATGAGAAAACTGCAGAGTTCAGTTAACTTAAAATAATGATTTTAACTGATTTTTCAAGCTTTTTTGGCTATTCTCTCTGAGTTCCAACCATAGGACTCGGTTGATAATGCCGCAGAAGATAGAGGAGTGTGTTGCCTAAGACCTTCCTGCTGAATCCGGGCATTACTAATCTAGAAACAGATCCAAGACGCAGTGCTTCTTCCGGGTTAAGCAATTCCTTTTCATAACGTGCTGTTAAATTTGACATTGCTTTATCACGTATAACTCCTGCTTCAGTCTCATCCATTCCGGATTCAATGCTTTTATGGTGGTTAAAAACTATTTCTCGGTATTCTTCTTTATAAACGAACTGTCGTCCGGCCGGTCCCATCACCGCAATTCTTGCAGTAGGCAATGCAAAAACAAAATCAGCACCGACATGATGACTGTTCCACGCACAGTATGCTCCTCCAAATGCATTTCTTAAAATTAAAGTCAGTCTGGGCACACGCAGATCTATTATTGAATCAAGCAATTCCCGCCCGGCTTGTACAACACCTATACGCTCCTGCTCAGATCCAGGGGCGTATCCGCTAACATCTTCAAGAAAGATAACAGGAATATTAAACAGATTGCAGAAACGAATGAATTTTGCTCCTTTCCGAGATGATTCAGTATCAATATTTCCAGAATCATGAGCACTATTGTTTGCAATGAATCCAACAACATATCCTCCCATCCTACCGAAAGCTGTAATCAGCTGTTTTGCTCGTGCTTCCTGAATTTGAAAATAATCTCCATGATCCACCAAATGCTGCAAAAAAAGACGCATATCAAAAGGAGTATTAAAGCCTGTAACAGGGTTATTGAATGTCTTTTGAAGCAGGATAGCTTCTTCCTCAACATAATCATCCAGTGATAGTGAAGTCGGAGTAAAAAGTGTTGGAGAATAATTATTGTCCGGTAGATAACTCAAAAGACGAAGTGCTTTATGCAAAGCACCCAGTTCATCCGAAGCAGTAAGATCTACCACTCCGCTTTTGCTATGTACTTTGGGGCCTCCGAGTTCATCAGCTGTAATATCTTCTCCAAGAGCCTCACGAACTACATTTGGTCCTGTTAGGCCAAAAAAAGTTTTTTCTGGCTGAATCAAGAACGAACCCTGCCTCGGCAAATATGCCCCACCTCCTGCATTGTAGCCAAACATCAGAAGAATAGATGGTACAATTCCACTAATTTTGCGCATTGCAGCAAAAGCTTCCGAGTAACCGTCAAGTCCTCCGACGCCATCAGGAACATACGCTCCTGCAGAATCATTCATTCCGATTAAGGGAATACCATGCTCTCCAGCCATTAAAATCTGCCGCGCAAGTTTAGCTCCGTTTGTGGAGTCAATTGATCCTGCACGTACAGTAAAATCATGCCCGTAAACGGCAATGTCTCTGCCGTCAATGCTCAGGATGCCTGTAACGATCCCTGCTCCGTCCAATTCTGAACCCCAGTTCTGAAAAGTAATGTGTGGTTCTTCAGAAGTGAGGACTCTGATCCTCTCCCAAACCGTCATCCGGTCTTTGTTATGCTGTATTCGTACTCTTTCTTCTCCACCTCCCTTCAAAGGCTTTTCCAATAGTTCTTCGCCCCTTTTAAGCATCTGCTCATAAAGTGTATCCTTTTTTTTCTTTGTGGATTCCTTTTTAGGAGTTTTAGTATCTAATGGATTGTCAAGTCTATGCTTTCCCACTTGTTTATATTAAATATAATTTGATTTAGTTTTGATAATAGACCTTAGGCAAAATTAAAAACAAAAAGCAAAAGTTAAAATCAGGCAAAATGAACTTTAATCCCAAAATACTTTCAAATCAAGTTAAACTATAAGGTAAAAAAATAAATTTCATATATCCATACTGAAAACAAATGAGCATTGTTTTTATGGGTAGCCCAGAATGGGCCATCCCATCATTAAAAGCAGTAATTGAATCCGGAATTGAGGTAAGTTCAGTCTTCACTCAACCAGATAGCCGTATTGGTC
>CACFAY010000007.1 GCA_902564345.1 uncultured SAR324 cluster bacterium | reverse complement strand
GGGAATCAGATCCTGGTAAGCATTTAGGAAAACGTGTGCTGGATGAATTAATAGCTATTGTAAATGAAAAAGCAAAAACTTTCGTAAAATCTTTTTCTTACATGGTTACCATTGTGATACCGGTTTTAAACGAAGAAAGAACTTTGGAAAAGGTTTTGACAAAACTGAATTTGATAAATTTACAACCATATGGGCTGGGAAAAGAACTCATAGTTGTTGATGGTGGATCGATAGATAGATCTAGGGAAATAGCGCAAAGTAAGGAGTATGTTCGCTTTTTTGATTTACCAAAAGAGATGTATGGAAGAGGATCTGCACTACGTTACGGAACAGATCAAGCTAGAGGCAATATTGTTGTTTTTTTTCCTTCGGATAACGAGTATGAGCCTAACAACATTATTGATTTGGCCAGAGCTTTACAAACAAATGAATTTGAAGCAGTTTTTGGAAGTCGATCATTTAAATGTCTTAATCTAAATGATAGGATCAGATCTATTTATAAGGGTCAAATATTACCTTATCTTATATCTAAATATGGAGGATATTCACTCAGTATTTTAACACTCTTATTATTTAATAGATTTGTAACAGATCCCCTGACTGGTATAAAGGCTTTTGATAGGAGACTTCTTAAAAAACTTGAATTAAAGTCCAATGGTGTGGAGTTAGAAACTGAAATTATTGCTAAGCTTTGTCAAGCACAAAAATATATCTTGGAAATCCCTGTAGAATATAGCCCACGCTTAAAGTCAGAAGGTAAAAAAATTACGATACGTGATGGGATTAATTCTTTTTTAAATCTTCTTAAATTGCGTTTTAAAAGATAGCAGAAAAAAATTTGAAAAAACTTTCTATAATAATCCCCGCTTTTAATGAAGAAAAATTTATCCTTCAACTTCTAGAAAATGTTCAATCTATAGATACTGAACAAGTTGGTTTCATTAAGGAAATTTTAGTAGTGGATGACGGCTCTACCGATAAAACCCTCAACATTGCTATGAGTATAGCTAATAAGGATAAGGGAATATCAGTCATTCACCAAGAGAATAAAGGAAAGGGTAATGCTGTTCAAACAGGCATTAAATTATCTAAGGGAGATTTTGTACTGATTCAAGACGCTGATTTGGAATATGACCCTAATGATTATCTCCCAATGTTAAAGTGTTTAAAGGACTCAAATACATCAATTTATGGTAGTAGAATCCTAGGACAAATATTTTTTAATAAAAGACTTTTTCCATTTATAGGTAAACACTCACAACAAGGTATAGGGCCATGGCTTGCTAGCATCATTCTAACTATTTTTGTGTTTATACTCTACGGTAGATGGATAACAGATACCTTGACTGCTTACAAAATTTATCCTCGTAAAGTATTAAAAAATATGAATATTAGAACAAATGGTTTCGAAACTGACCATGAAATAACTGCTAAATTAATTCAAAAGGGTATAAACATTCATGAAGTACCAATTAATTACCAACCTAGGTCCAAAGCGGAGGGTAAAAAAATCAGGATGATAGATGGAATTATAGCAATTTGGACATTAATAAAATTTCGTATAATAAAATAAATAATCTTTTATATATAATAATCTTACATTAATAAATCTTATAAGATTCGTATCTTTACAATGTCAAATATTACATTTTTTTCAATTTACCTGATTATATATATTTTATATCAATTTATTAATGAGTAACATATGTTGTTTTATAGACCAATACAATTAACCTATTTTAGGAAACATAACAGATTATTATAATATCGTTATATGCTTGATTCACTAATATTTTTAAACATTATAATACCAATATTTAGTTGCTGTATCTCCAGTTTCAATAGACATGGGCTAAGGTTTGACCATGTATTTATTGTAAGTGCAGCTTATATATATTTTTGGATTATTCCACTGACCGTATACAGATTTAAACTATTTACATCACTTGTTAGAGAAGAAAACTTCGCAAGTTCATTTAGTTTAGAAAATATAATTTTAAGCGAAGACGATCAGTTAATGTATTTAACATGTATTTTATCTATTTATTTAGCTTTTATTATTGGTGAGATCATTTCAAGGCAATTTAAATTTAAAAGATATAAACTCAAGTATTTTACGCCAAGACCATTTCACTTACTTCTAATTTTATACACATTTATATTAATTGTTCTTACTTTTACTACTAAAGAGTTTTATTTTAAAGGATATGTTAGAGAATTTTTCTCATTACAAGGCAATGTGATTGCATTAAATTTAGTTTTATTATTATTAATGTATTTAATGTTCTTTAATACAAATATACATACCAAATTTACTAATATATTTAAAAACTGGTATTTTTTTGTATATTTAATATCAACACTTTTATTAGTGTCATTAGGAAATAGAACTTGGTTTATATGTGGCTTATTATCTTTTTTCATACTATACACAAATTACTATAAAAGAATATCTTTATTACTTACAGTTTTGGGATTTATATCATTAATATTAGTACTCGGTATATTACCAATAGTACGCACTGGTGATTGGAATTGGCTTTCTACAGAAATTGCTGTATATCTTGCATTTTATGATACATTTGCAACTCATAATAGTTTGAAATATTTCATAATCAATAATGATTTACAATTGTTAAATATACCTTCAGTATTAATTAGTAAAATATTTAATATAATTCCATCTACTATTATGCCAAGCAAAGAAATATTGTACTATGCGTATGAAGATGTTGGTGCTAACGTAATATCGGTCCAGTCTGCATCTCACACCTTCGCTCTGCTAATGGTACACTTTGGTTTTATGGGTACTATAATATTAGCATTTATTTCGCCATTTTTATTAAATTACTTGAAGCATTCTATTATGTTATCCGCTATTTATATTTTCGTTGTAGCACATATGGCAGCACCTATGTTTAGGGATTTTGATAACTTTGCTGTAAAAATATTATTACAATTTAGTCTGATAATGCCTTTAATATATTTATCGATATGCAGTATTTATGGGAAATTAACTTCTAGTAGAAATGTATAATATAATTAAAAATATATTATAAAATAAGCTTCACTAATATGAATAATAATAATTTATTTATTAAGAATATATTGCTAAATCTTAAAGCTACATATAACAATGATAGATTTAGTACTTATTCAGTGGCTTATTTTATCACCAATTGGTTTATATTAGGTAATATCAACTCCATACTATATGTTTTAAACTATCCAGTATATCTGGACCAGATTAATTTCTTATATTTAATATTATATACCCTACCAATAATCTGTGTATTAATGGCTTTATTTAAAGAAATTAATACATATTTGTTTTCTTTTACTAGGGCAGTAATTATTTTTAATATATTAATATTAATATCATTTATTTATGCTCCTCCAAGAAATGCTGATTCTATGAGAGTATGGCTAGCAAAAATAAATGATATTATATTAAATGGTGAAAAGAATCTACGACCTTATGCTCACTATAATTTGCCTGATGCTTTTACTTTGTATCACTTGCCTGTTATTCAAATTGGTGATGGACAATTATTTCAGCTATGCATTTTTACTTGTTTTTGCTCTGTCCTAATAATGCTGGTAAATATCTTTAAATATTATGGGAATAACAATATTTTAAATGCCGGACTTATATTATTTATATTTAATCCTTTCATTACACTTGGAGCTACAGTTATTATCACTGATATGCCAGTTATATTAGCTTTCGCAGGGATTATGTTCTCTATGGTTTATTATAAGCAGGGAAGTAAAATAACTTCAATTATACTATTATTTATATTTATGACTTTTGGCCTTAATATCAAATACAATACAATTATTATTATACCAGCTGTAATATATTGGATTTTATCCAATATAAAAATTAATGATTTGAGGCTTATAGGAAAATTTCAATACTTAGTTATATTAATTGCGATTATTAATTCGTGTTATCCTTATATTGTAAATCTAATACAAATAGGCAACCCTGTCTGGCCCGCACTAACTAATGTATTCCCTTCGCACATTCCAAAATTTGATATTGCAGCTAATACGCTAACTGATCAGTTTCTTAACGATGATAGGAGTATATATAATTTTTTATTATCTCTATTTAATTTGCTTACAATGCCACATCACATAAATCCCTTGGTTGTTTTTTTAATTCCATTTTTGTTTAGAAAATTTAAATATGTTTCATATATGCCTGTAGTAATTGTATGCACATATATGATGATATTGTGGTTTATGATGCCCAGATTTGCAGAATCAGAAAAGCAGAGATATTTTCTTTATATTCTTCCAATAATAATTCCTTATGGTTTAATCGGATTCAGTGATTATATTAGGGGGTATCAAAATATATTTAGTTCTAAATTGCTAAAGTCAATAATAATTATTCCAACAGTATTTTATTTTTCTTTTAATATATATTACTCAATAGATTCTTTTAAGTATTTAATTTCTAGTGATAAATCTGCATGGCATGAATATACATGGTATTACGAGGAATATGATTGGATTAACAACAATATTGTCCTCAAAGACGATCAGCAAATCTTAGTTTATGCCTCACAACAGCAAACAAATTATTTGAAGAAACGTTATATTAATGCAGACCCTTTATCAGGATATTTCAAAAATTATACAATATTTAAAACTGGATCAAATTATTTAAAAGAACTACAAAAATTTAATATTGCATATATATTTATTGATGCAGATACTATAAATAATAAAACAAAATCAATTTTTGATGAACTAGTTAATAATGGCTATTTAATTGATTTGAGACAGACCCGTGTCTTTATAGGACAAATGAGAATATTAAATAAAGGTAAGTATAGTACTACTAACTTATACAAAGTTAACATATAAATTTATAACTTTATAAAGCTAGATATAAAATATAATATTTATGAGTTTAGTATTAGTGTGAGATATATATAGCAACAATTAGAAAACTTAATTATTTGTATTTATTATGATTAAATGCTTATTGTTTTTATAATTTTACATTGGTAAAAAAATGTTGGGTAACTAAGTAATCATATCGGCAGCAATTTAGTGATTAAAGTGTTGTTTGTAGTAAGTAATAAATTAATCTGCCTTTTTTATAAAAAGCAGAATATAGATGATATTTTGCTTTATTAGTCTGAGTTAAATTCAAAATGAGAATGGATAAATATCTTTTTAACATGATTTAAAGGGTTAATTTGAGGTAATGTAATATATTGTAATAGAAAAAATAGTGTGAATTCAGATAGTAAATTATTTGTTATAGGTATTGATGCAACAAATATAAAGCAAGGGGGGGGGGAAAACACATTTGCTAGAAATTATTAAATCTATAGACATAACGAAACACAAATTAGCAAAAGTAGTAATTTGGGGTAATGAAAATCTATTTATGGAAATAGGTGAATATGCATGGTTGAAAAAAATATCTCCTAATGAAGTCAACTATGGTCTTTTTAAACAAATATTATGGAGAAAATTCAAATTGTCATCTGCCGCAAGACAAGAGAGTTGCGACTTGTTGTTTATCCCAGGTGGTACTTATAATTCTTCATTCAATCCTGTTATTACAATGTGTCAAAATATGCTTCCTTTTCAATGGAAGGAATTATTACGATATAAATTATCATTGGCTACAATAAGATTGATATTGTTAAGGTGGTTACATTCAATAAGTTTAAGGAAATCAGATGGAATCATCTTTCTTACAGATTATGCAAAAAATGAAGTAAGAAAAACAGCTCGTTTCACCACAAATTTAGTTTCAGTTATTCCACATGGAATAAATAAAAGATTTTTTTATAAAGTAAAAAAACAATATCCTATTGAAAGTTATAGCTTTAAAAAACCCTATCGAATTATATATGTTTCTGGTATCCATCCATATAAACATCAGCATTATGTTGTTGATGCTGTTTCAAAACTTAGGGATCAGGGTTTACCACTCGTTTTGGATTTAGTTGGTCCGTCATATCTTTCTTATCTATTAGAACTTAAAAGAAAAATATCAGTGCTAGATCCAGATAAAAAATGGATAAATTATCATGGGGAACTGCCATATGAAAGTATGGGGGATATCTACAAAGAAGCAAATCTGGCTATATTCGCCTCCAGTTGTGAAAATATGCCTAATATTTTACTAGAAAAAATGTCAACAGGTTTACCTATAGCTTGCTCGGACCGTAGCCCTATGCCAGAAATTTTGGGGAATGATGGAGTTTATTTCAATCCAGAGAAGCCTGTTGAAATTGCCAACGCTTTGGGAGATTTAATTAAATCTCCAGACTTGAGATATAAAAAAGCTTGCGCAAGTTTTGAAAGGTCTTCTAATTTTTCATGGGAATTATGTTCAGCTAATACCTTCTCTTTTTTTGAGGGAGTTATAAGTAATTATAAAAATCAATCAAAATAATTAAAAAAAGTATTAAAACAAAAATTAATTATCGTTAGCAATATAAATGGACTATCTCAAAATATATAAAAAACAAACTGTTCTCATCACAGGCGGTGCAGGGGCCATTGGCAGTAATCTGGCAAGAAAACTCGCTGAATCTGGAGCTGAGAAGGTCATTATTCTGGATGATCTTTCTGCGTCTTATGAATGGAATATTCCAAATTTACCAAATATATTATTCGTAAAAGGCAGTATAACGAATGATATTGATCTTAAAAGAGTTTTTAATGAAAAACCAAAATATATTTTCCATTTGGCGGCTTTTTTTGCGAATCAAAATTCAGTTGATTATCCAGAGAAGGATTTACTTGTAAGTCAACTCGGAACTATAAAGATGTTGGAATATTCTGTACTCATGGGAGGAGTAAAACGCTTTGTTTATGCTGGTTCAGGTTGTGCAATATATGGTGCTCAAGCTCCTCTTCCTCTCAAAGAGGAGTTTGTATCTCTACATTTAACAACGCCGTATCAAATTTCAAAGATGGGAGGAGAACTCTATTGTAATTTTTACTGGCATCATTATGGGTTACCAATTGTTAAAACAAGATTTTTCAATTCTTACGGCCCTGGTGAGGTGCCAGGTCAATACCGAAACGTTATTCCTAATTTTATATATTGGTCTATGAAAGGACAACCCCTTCCGATTACCGGTGAGGGGAAAATGACTCGGGATTTTACATATGTGATGGACATTGCGGAAGCCCTGATGAAAGCAGGATTTTCTGAAAAAGCAATTGGTGAGGAAATGAATATTGCTTCTGCAAGGGAAATTGAAATTGTTCAACTTGCTGAAACTATAAATAAACTCACGGACAACAAAGCTGGGTTCTTGTTTACAGATCGTCGCAAATGGGACACAAAGTCACGCTTATTAGCTAGTATTGATAGAGCTAAGGACCTTTTGGACTATGATCCACAAACAAAATTTGAGGAAGGTTTGATAAAAACTATTCAGTGGTTCAAAGATAACTGGGAAAACATCAATCGAGATGCAGAATTCCCACCGGGCATGTCTTCAGCAGTGAAAAACTATGTCCTTTCCCAAGTTTAAAATCAAAAATGAAACAAATCGTTCAAAATTATAAAACTGGTGAAGTCAGACTTCATGACGTACCAGTACCTGTATGTGGTAGCAAACGCCTTTTGATTCGGAATCTGTACTCATTGGTCAGCATTGGGACTGAACGTTCAATAATTGAATTGGGCCGAAAATCTTTGGCTGGTAAAGCTATTGCGAGACCTGATTTAGTCAGACGTGCTTGGGAAAAAGCTAAAAAGGAAGGGTTGTTGAAAACTTATCAAGAAGCATTAGGAAGACTAGATTCGCCCACTCCATTAGGATATAGCTGTGCCGGTATAGTAGAAGAATCTGGACTTGCAGCAACTGAATTTTCTCCTGGTGACCGAGTAGCATGTATTGGCCAAGGATTTGCTAGCCATGCTGAATTTGTATCAGTACCTGTAAATTTGGCTTGCAGACTCCCGGAAAATGTTAGTGAAGAAGAAGCGTCTTTTGGGATGCTTGGAATTATCTCTTTACATGGTATTCGGTGTGCCGATTTAAGTTTTGGCTCCCGAGTGGTAGTAATTGGGTTAGGGTTATTGGGTTTGCTTACCGTTCAAATTTTAAAAGCATATGGATGTGAAGTAATTGCATTTGATCCCTTGAAAGATAAAGTTGAATTGGCCAAACAATTTGGTTTAGTTGACGCAACTTCTGAAACTCATGAATTACTAGACTTGACTAAAGCCATTACACAGACTCAGGGAGCGGATGCAGTTATAATTACTGCAGCTACAAAAAAGAGTGGTCCGGTAAATCAAGCTATCGAATTGTCTCGTTTCAGGGGTAAAATTGTTGTGGTTGGCGCTACAGACATTCATCCTGAGCGCAACGAACTTTGGAAGAAGGAAGTTGAAATTGTTGTTTCAAAGGCTTCTGGACCAGGTTCACTTGATCCCCTTTATGAATTAGAAGGCATTGATTTTCCTATTGGTGATGTGCGCTGGACACAAAAACGTAATTTGGCGGAGTTTCTGCGTTTGTTACAAAACAAAAAAATTAACGTAAAACCATTGATTACTCATCGGTTCCAATTTGCAGATGCTGAAATTGCATATAATAAGCTTACCGCGGGTGAGCTTGATAAACCAATTGGTGTTTTGCTTGAGTATGGTAAAAATGGTTCAATTCAACGAAGTCTGCCTTTGGTGGAGGAAAATAATTCCTGTTCTTCTCGTAATGGGATTTTAAACTTAGGTGTGATTGGTGCTGGACTGTTTGGTAATGCATTGCTACTTCCAATACTGCAAAAAATCCCGCGGGTTTGCCTTCACACTTTAGCCACAAGTTCTGGAGCCAACGTAGAACACAGAGGAAGAAAATTTGGATTTCTAAATCAAACTACAGATGCGGTTCAAATATGGGATAATTCTGACATTCAGGCTGTTATTGGTTTAACGCCTCATAGTCATCATGCATCATTATTGCGTTCTGCATTAAAGAATAAAAAACCTATATTTATAGAAAAACCTCTCTGTACTACAGAAGACGAATTAAATGAACTTCGCAAAATAGTTAAAGAGATGGATACTTTGCCTGTTATTATGGTTGGTCACAATCGACGTTTTTCCACCCATACAAAGAAAATGATATCATGGCTAAATTCAAGGCAGACACCTCTAGTTTTACAAATGCGAGTGAACTCCGGCTATGTCCCATCTTCACATTGGGTACATTCAGATGAAGAAGGTCGGAGTAGAATTGTTGGGGAAATGTCCCATTTTGTAGACATGATGCAAAGCTTGACTGGTTCATTTGTAAGACGTGTGTTTGCGGAGCGTATTTCTGGAGATAACCAAAGTAATGTCAATAATGATAATATAGTCATCGCTATGAAATTTGAAGATGGATCTATTGGCAACCTTACTTATTCGGCTTCAGGTAAAAAATCATATTCTCGTGAAGCAATAGAAATTTTTTTTGAGGGAAAAATTATATCATCGCAAGATTTTCGTAAAAGCGAATTTCATGGAGTTGGCAAGACCAAAACTTTTAAAACAAGAACACAGGAACTGGGCTTTGCTGAGGAATTGAAGCATTTTACAAATTGTATTTTAGGTAAAGAAAAATTACTTGTAAGTCTGGAAGAAATATTTGTTACAATGGAAGCAATATTTGCAATTGAGCGCTCCCTAGCCACTGCAAATGCAGTTAGCATTAAGAAATTTTGAATATTTTATTGGTCACAGACTCCTATCCTCCTGAAATCCGCTCAGCGTCTCACTTGATGCTTGAACTTGCCGAAGAATTAAGTCTTAGGGAACATCAAATCACTGTAATCACTTCTTGGCCAAAATACAATCTTGCTAAATCTTCTAAGCAAGATATTTTTTCTGAAAAGAAAATTGAAAATGGTAAAACTATTTTACGCATTAAAACTCTTCCTCATCACAATGTAAATTATTTGTTACGAGGCATAGCCCAGTTGCTTATGCCTTTGCTTTTTTTCCTTAAATTGCGCAAATATAAGATTCGTCCTGATGTTGTCTTGATATATAGTCCTCCATTACCGTTAGCCTTGGTTGGGAGTTTGCTCCGGATTAACAAAGTTCGCTTTGTGCTGAATGTACAGGATTTATTTCCGCAAAATGCAATTGACTTAGGAATACTAACTAATCCATTGCAAATCCGTTTTTTTAGTTATTTAGAAAGTTTTGCTTATCGAACTGCAAATGTTGTCACATTGCATTCTGAAGGGAATTTGCGAACAGTTTCAAGAAACTATCCTGATTTATCAGACAAATTCGAGATTCTGCACAACTGGGTAGATGTGAATCAACTTAAAGCTAAATCGACTTCTACAGACTTCCGGAAAAAGTTAAATATTCAGGAAAAATATGTCGCCATATTTGCAGGAGTTATGGGGCCTTCACAATATTTAGAATTAATTTTATATGTAGCAGAAAAAATGCAAGATGTTTCAGAATTGCTTTTCCTTCTAGTTGGAGACGGTAGCGAAAAAGATAAGTTGGAAAAAATAACTATAAAGAAATCTCTAAGCAATGTGCGTTTTGAGGGATTTGTTTCTCGAGAAGATTACCCTAATTTACTTGAGATTTGCAGTATTGGATTAGTATGCCTTAGCCCACAAAATAAGACGCCAGTTGTACCAGGAAAAATTTTAGGATATATGGCTGCCGGGTTGCCTATTGCCGCGTTTCTGCAATCTTCTAGCGATGGCCATAGTATCATTAAAACTGCTAAATGTGGTATATCCGCTGATTCTGCTGACAAGGAGACTTGTGTAAAGTCTATGACTAAACTATTAAAAAAAGGAGATTCTTTAGGGGAATTAGGTCAAGATGGGAAACGTTTTGCTAAAGAGAATTTTTCTAAAGAAGTTTGTATTTCTCAACTGGAAAAAATTTTTGAACAAAATATGTTATGAAAATTCTTTTTGTTTTTGGAACTCGACCGGAAGCCATAAAAATGGCTCCGCTTATTCTTAAGTTGCGTCAAGATTTAGATGTCAAAGTATGCGTTACCGGACAGCATCTTCAAATGCTAGATAATATTTTGGAACTTTTCAAGATTGTACCTGACTTCAATCTAAACCTGATGAAAAAAAATCAAAATTTAGAGTATTTGACTGGCAAAATATTAAGCGGCGTCACAGAAATTTTGAAGCAGGAAAAGTTTGATTGGGTTTTGGTTCAGGGAGATACAACATCCACAATGGCTGGTGCCATGGCGGCATTTTATCAAAAAATTAAAATAGGACATGTGGAAGCGGGTTTAAGAACTTTCAATCTTGAGGATCCTTTCCCTGAAGAGCTAAATAGACAAATTACCTCAAAAATGGCTACTTTACATTTTGCACCTACTGAAAAAAACTATCAGAACCTACTTAATGAAGGATGTCCAAAAGAAAAAATTCATATTACCGGTAATACAATAATTGATTCATTAAAATGGGTTCTAAAAAACGTCCCTGAACCTGAAGAGTCTTTGGAATTTGCTGATACTCATGAACCAATTATTCTGGTAACGGGTCATCGGAGGGAAAATTTTGGAGACGGGTTAATACAAATTTGTTCTGCATTGAAAAAGATAGCTAAGCACTTCCCTCATATTCAAATTGTATATCCTGTTCACCTAAATCCTAATGTTCAAAATCCTGTTAAACGAATTTTATCTAAGATTAAAAATGTACATTTGCTAAAACCCTTGGGGTATCCGGAATTTATTCATTTAATGAACAGATCACACTTGATTATGACAGACAGCGGAGGAGTGCAAGAGGAAGCCCCAAGTTTAGGTAAACCTGTACTAGTAATGAGGAAGACTACTGAAAGGTCTGAAGCTGTAGAGGCAGGGACAGTTAAATTAGTTGGAACAAACAGTGATAACATTTTTGAAGAAGCACAAAATTTGTTATCTGACCATAGTAAATTCAAAGCCATGTCTATTGCTCATAATCCATATGGGGAAGGTAATGCCTGTGAGAAAATATCCAGATTTATTTTAGGAAATTAGACGTATTAAAAATAGTTTTTATCCAAAAAATGCTTCAAAAATATTTTAAATCCAGATATTACATTCTTCATGGCTAATAATTTTTTTTCGCTAAAGTAGAATATGTTGAAGATTTTTTATAATTGGGAAAATAATTTTTGGCTATTTTTTGGTGTATTACTGGTCTGTTTTGCGGTTTCAGTAGGGATCAGGTATCAACAATTTGTTACTTGGAAGAAAACCCCAGATATGTTTTTTATTGGGGAGCGTCCTATGATGACGACACTTGATGCTCCTTATTGGTTGCGTATGGCACGTGAATACAATGAAGGCACGTTTGGTATGAAAGACTATTTAAGAAATTATCCAAAAAGCACTGAAAATTTTCGAAAAACATATGAAAGTAAATTATCCATACCAAAACAATTTAAAGATCATAAACCTGAGTCTGGAATTAAAGACTCTTCTTTAGAAACCAAAAAAATTCACTACAAAGATATTCCTCTTTTAAGTTTTTTGGTTGCTCACCTAGCCCCTTTGTTAAATTACAATTATTATTTGACTGGGACTTTGCTGGTCCCAGTTATGGCAAGTCTATTTATATTACCTCTTGGAATTTATTTTTTTAAAATTGGTTTTCCTGTGAGTGGACTTCTTGGAGGATTAATTGGTTCTTTTGCAAGTGGATATTACATGCGTACATCAATTGGAAGAATTGATACTGACATGCTTAATCTTTTTTTCCCTTTAATTGCAGCCTTATTAATTTTGCTTTCTTCAAGAGCAAAATCTGAACGGCAAGTTTTGCTTTATTCTATAGGAGTTGGACTTAGTTTGTTTTTTTTTCAGTGGTGGTACAATAAAGCAGTATTTACTTGGGCGTATTTTACTACATTGATTGTTTTTTTGTTTGTCAAAAAAATTCGTTTCGATACGATTATTTTAAGTGCATTTCTGTTTGTGTTGTGTTCAGATCCTAAGATTTTTATTAGTGCTACAAGTAATATTAAAGGGGTAGTAGACGCTTATTTTATTAATGATGCGACTGCACAAGTCTTCGTTGAAAAAGGTGTCAATCCTTCAACTTTCCCAAACACAATTTCCACTATATCAGAAGCTAACAAAGTTCAATTGGAAGAAGTATTACGGCGAGTCCTTTCAAATACTATGATTGTTTGGGCTGGATTTTTTGGTTTATTTTGGATGGTACTTTTTCGTTGGAGAGATTTCTTGCCCTTGGTTCCTTTATTAGGTCTGGGTTTATTGAGCTTTTATTCCTCAAATAGATTTATTATGTTTTTGGCTCCATTTATTGGGATTGGTTTGGGTTGGCTACTGACTCTTATGATTGAAGGAGGATTTATTTTTTGGCCTACAAAGCATTCAGAAAGTAAACAAAAAAAAGGTAAGGAGACAAGATTGGAAAGTAAGAAGTTTAAATTCATCTCCTTGCTTAATATGGAATATGACAATTCGTTAAAAAATGATTTTTCCGATGATTCTATTATTAAAAAAAATATCCATAGATTTAAATTTCTGGATTTTCAAGGTTTTATAGGATGGAACTGGGTGAGGCAAGGAACCCTTTATATGGTTATGGGGATTTTCTTTTGGGTGATATCTACTCAAACAGCTATTTCATTTGTCCCTGGACCATCAATTCACACAAGGATATATTCGTCTTTTTTAGAAGTCAAAAATCGTATCCCAAATAATTCAGTTTTGCTTACGTGGTGGGATTACGGCTATTCAATTATAGATGCTACAGGATTAGCGACTTTTCATGATGGAGGTGCTCAAATGAGTCCGAAGACTTATTTTATTGCTCGAGGTTTGATAAGCTCTGAACCAGATGAAATTTTTTACATCACACAGTATTTGGCGACCGAAGGGAATCGAGGGATTGCTGAAAACAATACATCTCCAAAAGATTTGTTAAGGGCAGTCATGCATCCTCAAAATAAACCATGGGACCCTATATATTTATATTTTACTGCAGATATGACAGGTAAATATGGAGCGATCTCCAAGCTCGGAAGCTGGGATATTGAAAAAGGTGGAAGTAAACCAAGGGGTTACCAAAACCTAGCATGTAATAAAATTACTAGTATTTTAATGAATTGTCGAGGGGCGACAATTGATTTGAGAACTGGAAAAATCAATTCTAATTTAGCTTTACGGAGGTTGATTTTTATCCGAAATGGACAAGTATTCCAGGAAAAAAAATTTGAACATAATAATGGTGTCACATTGCAGTTAATAGTATCTGGCAATAATATTATTGAGGTCCAATTAATTGATGAGGAAGTTTTTAAATCTAATTACAATCAGATGTTTTTGTTGGGAAGATATCGTAAGGATTTGTTTGAAGAGACATATAATTCTTTCCCTTTTTCAAGGCTTTATAGAATAAAATACTGATTTAGCTGATTGTATTTTTTAATTAAATAAGTTCATTTTATTTCAGATTATAAAATGAGATTTGAAAAAATTTAATTTTTTTAAAAAATCTTAATGAATTGAAGCTTGTGATTAACGATAATTATTGTTAATACGATAGCAATTAAGTTTAAAAATTATATTAACTACTAAATAAAACAATTTCAATTATGAATGAATGGAAACTACTAATTAGCGGCGGATTGATTGGTCTTATATTGAGTTCAATTCTAGTTATGATAGTACTTTATAGACTTAGCCCTTTGTTGCAGTCAAGAAGGGTAATATCTTTAAGAGATCAGCAGAGGGAACTTGTATCGCGCTTTGGAGGAGTAGCTTTATTTTGGGGATTTGCAGTCACACTTGTGATCGTCTGGATGCTTCCTTTTGATCAAAGAGGTCTGGGTTTTCAACTGCTATCTGAGAATCGATTTGCTGGCTTGTGTATTGGAGGTTTACTAGCTTGGTGTATAGGTTTTTTTGATGACATAATTCAAATTAGGGCCCGTTGGAAGCTTTTAGGACAAATTGTGATAGCATTTCTTGCAATTGCTTTTGGATTTGAAATAAATTTAATTCAAATTCCTTTTTTGCAAACAGTTAATTTAGGATTATGGTCGTGGCCTTTAACTGTGTTATGGATTGTAGGCGTAATGAATGCCGTTAATCTAATCGATGGTTTAGATGGTTTATCAAGCGGTTTGTCTATAATATCTCTTATATGTATGGCAGTAATTTGCTGGTGGATGTCTCAACTAAACTTATTATTTTTGATCATAATTCTGATTGGTGTAACGCTGGGTTTCTGGAGTTTCAACCGCCCCCCTGCTACTATTTTCATGGGAGATTCAGGTAGCCTATTTTTAGGATATTCAGTTGCAGTTCTTAGTATTTGGATTCCTGGTACACAGGCAGGGACACAGTCAATTTTACCAGTTCTTATTTTAGCAGTCCCAATACTTGACACAATTTTTGCGGTTTTTAGGAGACTATTGAAAGGGATTCCTTTTTATTCAGCTGATAATGATCACTTGCACCACCGTCTGATCTCCAAAGGTTTTTCTCCACCCCTTGCAATGTTCATTTTAGTTTTGAGTGGAATGATTTTTGGAGGCCTTGCGCTTATGGCATTCCGCTTGAGTCACCTGCAGGGTTTTGTTTTTTTGGCTGCAATAATACTTGCCTATCTTTTGCTATATTGGTTGGAATATGATCTCATTCGTAAACCCTTGGACTCGATTTGGGGGCAAGGTGAGCATCGAAAAAGCCGGAATTTGATGCTGGCTTTATGTGAAAAGATTGACGATTATTTTGCCAAGGATCCTGATCAAGAATCAATAATTCGTAGTTACCAATTTTGGACTGAAATGGCTGGTGTAAGCCGAGTAGAACTACGTAAAAAAGATTCTATTATTTGGCAAAGCGGGCCTGAAAATCAGTCTCACCGAATTTTGATGTTTCAGCATTTTGAATGGGAAGTGCGCATGGCTTTGCCAGCCTCAAGTTGGAAGATTGATTCGGACGTAAAAGGGAATTTACTTGAAAGAGTTTCGTTAGCATTTTTAGCCCGTCTAAAGCAATTGGAATTGCCATCTGTTATTAATCTAAAGAAAAATAGTTTAAGCTAAAAATTAGTCATCTAATAGTAAATTCATGTAGAAGAATCAAAATCATCCAAAAAACCCCAGCATTTTCTTTTACACAGGATCTTTTTATGGCCCTTCAAGACAGTAAAATAAATTAAGTAACTTATTAAGAGCCTTTATATCTTCATACCTAAAATTGTTTAAAAGGCTAATTTCTTAAGAAAAGGTATTATACCTTGTCGGTCATTTTACAATTAAAGCTGATTTCCCAGAGATTATTAATATTAAAATTACTCTGACCCTATATATTTTGTCAATCCAAGGTATTTCAAATCTATTTTATATCAAATGAGTTCTAAAAATATCCCATCAATAACTTAATTACAGGTTTCTACGATAGATATTTGTTACTTATAAATTTTTTAAAATTTACTGATATTAAGTATTTCAAATCCAAAAAATTATCTGGAACTAAACTCGATTAATGTCTTATTCGCCTGTGCATTTAACATATGTGCGTCAGAACTTATAACTACATAATCAAAGCCCAGATTTATCATTTGTTTAGCATATTCAGAATTTAAAGTATAAATACCTGCTTTTTTACCATTATATTTTGCTTTTTTCAAAATTATCTCAATAGCCTCTAGTAAGCCTGGTTCCTCGTGGTTACCTGCTGAAAAACCCATAGAAAGTCCCAAATCGCTTGGACCTACAAATACGGCATCAAGCCCCTCTACCGATAATATTCCATCAAGATTATCTAGTGCTTTTTGTGTTTCTATCATTGCCAGAGTTATAATATTTTCATTCGCCCTTATGGCGTAATCTTTCCCTGCATAAAGCACGGCCCGGCCCGGCCCGAAACTCCTTGTTCCCTGAGGAGCATATTTACAGTAGTTTACAAATCGCTCGGCATCTTCGAGATTGTTGATCATCGGACAAATCACACCAAAACTGCCCGCATCTAGAGCTTTCATAATAATTCCTGGTTCAAGCCAAGGAACACGAACAAAAGGAGTGACTTCTGTTGAAGAAATTGCGGTGATCATTGGAACCATATCTGAAACACTTACTAAAGCATGCTGCATATCAATGGTCAGAACATCCCAATCCTGATGGGACATTATTTCTGCAGAAATTCCACTTGGAATTGTGAGCCATCCTCCGACAGCAACTTTTTGTTTTTTCCATAATTCCTTAACCTTATTTACTCTCAATTTACCTCCTTTTATTTTTTCCTATCTACTTATTTTTGTTGCTTAAAAATTTCACCTCAGGATAGATTAGACATCCCTAAACTGCTTCTCTTATACTTAAGCTATTTTAAGCTTTAATTCCCTAGTTAAATTCAAGAATTATCATAATACTGTGATTTCTGTTAATGTCATACGGTTAAATTCTCCATTTATTAAAATTCATTTTAATTTTTTACTTTCAGTTCTAATTATTTTTGGTAGAAGTTATTTTTTTCTTTGAGATAGAATTTAAGGCACTCAACTTTATATCATTGAAAAATGTTAATAAACTGAAATAAAGCTTTAAAGTTTTTTTTATGAAGTATATCAATATCATCAAAAATTCAAATCTGTAAGAAAGTTTTTAAAAAAATAGGATCAAGAGGAAACCATGAAAACTATTCGTCTAACAATTTTTGAAAGTGGTTCCTTTGCCGAAGGAAAACCTCCTTGCGCTTTGTATATTCCGGATCATGATGAATTTATTGTTGAGGGCATAACCGATATTGAACTGGCAGTATGCTCTGCTCCTGGATTAGGAAATTTTCCTGCTAGGTTGATCAAACCTGAAGATATGTCTTATGAAACTAGAGGTAATGGAACAAATAAACGTCATGTTTGTAATATACTCCCTGAAACTGCAGATGCTGATAATTTACTAGTGGTGGAAGTAATAACTCCCAATGGTAACTGGTCGAGCTATCCGCCGCATAAGCATGAATTAGACAATTTGCCACTAGAATCTGCCTTGGAAGAAATATATTACTATCGTATAAATCCCCTTTCAGGGTTTTGCTTTCCAGCGAGTTTATACTGAAGACTTAAGCTTGGATGAAACCATGACTGTTCACGACCATGATGTTGTTATGGTACCCCGTGGCTACCATCCTGTTGGCGCACCTCATGGGTATGATATTTATAACTTAAACGTTATGGCAGGCGAGAAAAGAATATGGAAATTCCAGAATGATCCAAAACATGAGTGGATTGTTGAGATGAATTAATAATTTTTACAACTTTTGTATATGTCTAGTCTTAAGTGAAATAATAAATAATCTTTCCAAATTCGTATTTATTAAAGTCATTTAATCATTTTTTCATAAAGTCTGAAGCTAAATTTAGTTATAAAGGCTAATAATGGAATATTGTAGAGAAGAAAGTTGGTATGTAATCAGGGTTCGCTCTAAGTCCGAGAGACTAGTGCAGCTTGGCTTACATAAAAAACATTTTGAAGTGCTTAATCCAACTTATCAGGCCTTAAGTATGCGCAAAGACCGCAGGAAGGTTCTTTCTAAACCCATTTTTAAAGGCTACATGTTTTTTCGAGCCTTGTTGGATTCTGAGAGTCACCTAGAAGTTTTGAAAACTCCGGGAGTGGTTGAAATACTGCGAAATAGTAAAGGGCCAACACCAGTGCCGGATGAACAGGTTGAAAATGTTAGGATACTAGAAAAATATGTTGGTGATTGTTTCTATGGGGCAAATTTAATGGTTGGAGATTCCGTAATTGTTAATGATGGTCCACTTAGAGCATTAAGAGGTGTGATTGATAGAATGGATCGTAAAAAACTTTACATCCATGTTGATGCAATTCCAGGCTCAGTGATGATTGAAGTTGAACCACACCAGGTAAAGTTGGAGAAGGATACTGTACACACATTAGTTGCTAGCAGCTAATTTGAGATGTTTTTAAATAATTAATAAAAAAACTTGAAATCATAGATACTATAAGATTTTTTGATAAGAATTTTATAAATTTTGTAAACAAATCTTTAAATTAAAATGCTATCTTCCATACCGCAAAGAGGTTTTTCTAAATTAGAATTTGAAATACGGACGCAAAAAGCACAAAAAATGATGTTTAAAGAAAATATTGATGCGATTCTTCTTACAACAGAACCAAACGTGCGTTATTTCTCTGGCTTCATGACACAGTTCTGGCAAAGTCCTACAAGGCCATGGTTTCTTATTGTTCCTAGGGAAGGCGAACTGATTGCTGTAATTCCAGAAATAGGTAGAGCTGGAATGGAATCAACATGGGTAAATGAAATCCGATCATGGGCCTCACCTTGTCCGAAAGATGACGGAATTACTTTGTTGGAAAAAGCCCTTTCAGAAGTGCCAATGCGATTTGGACGTATAGGGATGACCTTAGGCCAGGAAAGCCAGCTGAGGATGCCGGTAAACAACTTTAAACTATTGGCTGAAAAAATTAGTCCAACTGAAATAGTTGACATCGCAATTAATTTGCATAAATTAAAAAAAATAAAATCTGAAGCAGAGATTCAAAAGATTGAGCACATTTGTCTAATAACTTCAGCGGCTTTTGAAAAACTTCCTAGTCATATTAGTATTGGAGAGACTCAACGGCAGATATGTACTAAGCTTAGACAGGATATTTTAGAACTAGGTGCCGACAACTCACCTTATTTGATTGCGGGGTCAGGTTCTGGTGGATACGACAACATAATTATGGGGCCTACTGAGTCAGTACTTGGAGTTGGTCATATACTTATTATTGACACGGGCAGTACTTTTGATGGATATTTTTGCGATTTTGATCGAAATTTTGCATTTGGTCAATTGGCTTATGAAACTCGGAAAGCATATGATACGTTATTTAGTGCTACAGATATTGGCATTGAAAAGGCCCGACCAGGTAATACAACATCTGATGTATGGCATGCAATGTGGTCAATAATGGAAAAAGGAGGGGCGTTGGGCAATAGCATAGGCAGAATGGGTCATGGACTGGGGATGGAATTGACTGAGTGGCCATCTATTATGCCTGGAGATGATACTATTCTGGAACCTGGGATGGTACTTACAATTGAACCAGGAATGTCATTTGCTCCTGGTAAAGAGATGGTTCATGAAGAGAATATTTTAATAACTGAAGATAAGGCAAGAATATTGACCAGACGGGCACCTTTTGAAATGCCGTTAATAATTGATTAAAGTTAATATTGTATTTTCTGTTTTACCAAAGAGCTGAAAAGCTGAGGGGGGAACCAAGTTGCATGCAAAAATAGTTTAAGATTTATATAGTGAAAAAAATTCTAAAAAATCAGGAATTATCTTCTTTAGCAAATTTTTCCTCCAGTCTGTCTCCAAAAATTTGCTTAAGTCGTTCTTCGCATTCTTTCAATGAAGTTTTTTCATTTATACCTTGCAAAACAAATTCCTGAATCAAAGGATTTTTAGTGATAGCATAGTCTATCTCAGGATTGCTACCCTGAACATAAGCTCCAATATTTATTAGGTCTTCAGCTTCTCGATAGGTTGCCAGTGTACGACGCATAATAAGATTTAAATCTACATGTTTTTGATCTACAACGTCAATCATAACCCGACTTGTTGATGCTAGGAGGTCAATTGCTGGGAAAATGCCTTTTTCTGCAATATCACGACTTAGATAAATATGTCCATCAACAATGGCCCTAATCGCGTCCGCTATAGGATCATTTGCATCATCCCCCTCAACGAGTACTGTGTAAAATCCTGTAATTGATCCTGCACCATCATGTGTCCCTGCTCTCTCTAGCAGACTTGGTAGCAAAGCAAAGACAGAAGGAGGAAACCCTTTTGTTGTCGGAGGTTCTCCAGCAGCAAGTCCTATTTCGCGCTGAGCCATTGCAAATCTGGTAAGTGAATCCATAGAGAGCAGGACATCTTTTCCTTCGCTACGAAAATATTCAGCAATAGAAGTGGCCAAATAAGCACCTCGCATTCTTAGAAGAGGAGGTTGGTCAGAAGTTGCCACAACCACAACAGAACGGCGCATACCTTCTTCACCAAGATTGTCCTCAATAAATTCCAATACTTCCTTTCCTCTCTCACCTACAAGAGAAATTACGTTTATGTCAGCATTGGTATATCTGGCCATCATGCCCAGCAGTACTGATTTCCCAACTCCTGAACCTGCCATTATTCCTATACGCTGTCCACGACCGCAAGTTAGACAGGAATTAATTGACCTTATTCCAACATCCAGAGGTTGTTTGATACGCCTGCGGTTCATTGGATTGATTACTGGAGGATACAATGGAATTTCAGTTGATGTCAGAAGTTCTCCCCTTCCGTCAAGGGGCTGCATCAACGGATCTAAAACTCTCCCCAGCAGACCATCTCCAACTGGAACCATTGCAGGACGTTCTTCTGGCACAACTCGGCATTTTGGACCAATGCCATGTGCATTTTTTAAAGGCATAACCAGCATTCTGTCCTGACGAAATCCAACAACTTCTGCTGCAACAGTGCTTTGAAAATCGGGATTACGTATTAGGCACATCCCCCCAACTGCACATCCTGGATTTGTAGCCTCAACCATATTGCCAATAACCTGTGTTACTCGTCCTTCCTTACGTAAAAATGGAAAGTTCTCAATCTCTTTGATGTAAGACCCAAGGTTTGAATAAACTGGCAAATTATCTGAATTTGATTTTGTCTGCATGAAACAACTGTTCAATGTTTATTGGCTAAATTACTTTATTGATGAAATATGTTAAAATAGTTAACGGAAATTATTTAGTGGTTTAAAAAAACTTTTCAGTTGTTCTATTTAGCTTTCAAATAATTCCTATGATGAATCAGAAGAAATTTCATCAGTTTGTTCGGTTTCTGCATTAATTCCTGTGTCATTTGTTAATGGAGATTGATTTTTTTGTTCTGTTGGTATTTTTTTAACCTGTGAGAAACTTTCCTCGGAGTGCTTCTTCTCATTAGAATCAGCATCTGTCTCTTTGAGAGAGTTATTTTCTGTGTTCAAGGCTTGATCTTCAAGAACAGGATCTTCCTTTTTAAAATTATGATCTGATACGTATTTCAAAATATCATCATCATTTTTTTCTCTTTCAACATCTTCCTCATCAGTTGTTTCCTCTTCTTTTAGATTCTGATTTAAAGATTCATCAGAATTTCTAAGGTCTTTATAATCATCAGATTCTAAATTTCCTTTATTACTGTCCTTAAGGGGTTTTATTTTAAAATCGTGTCCATCAATATCAACTTCATTTAAATGAGTTTTTCGAATTTCGATTTTTTCATTCAAATTATCTTCAATCAAGTTGAATTGTTCCATAATCGAACGGCTGATAATTTCTTCATCAGATTCAATATTTATTGAGCCTAGCTGCATTTCTGGATTTTGCCTGATAATTAAATTTTGTTCTTCGCTAATATAACGCTCCAGTTCGGTTTTGCTTTTAAGCAGAAATTGGTAATCATCAGGGTGAAGGTATAGAAATATTTTTCCCTGTACCTCGGTTTCATGCAGTGCGGCCTGAACAATGTTTTTAATTACATCTTGGTTTAACTTAATTTCTTCGGTAACAATATTTTTTGAAATCTCTATAGCTAATTTAACCAACTCTTCCTCTGCCTGAAAACGGACCACCTTCCTTAAAATATCCAGCTGCTCAAGAATTTTATTTGCTTGTTGAGATAATGGTTCAGCTTCTTCGTAACGCTGCTGCATTCCTTTAATGCGACCTTCCTCAAAACCCTCTTTGTAACCCTTGTTTTTTATCTCTTGAATTTCTTTTTCAGTTTCGGATAAAAGCCTTTTTCTATTTTGCTCTGCAGCCTGATTTTCAGCAACGGTTTTCTGATGAATACGATCCGTGTCATTTGCTTGTTCTTCAATCTGTTTAAGCAATTGAGCTTTATGCAATTGTGCTCCTTCTCTGATTGTTTCAGCAAATTCTTCTGCATTTGTCAAGAGGCTGTTTTCAAGGAAAAACTCAGAATTTTTAAATTCCTCTGATAGTTGGATTTTCTCGGCATCTGTTTTTATTTCCTGAGAGCCATTTGATTTTTTTAGTAAAAAGTCTTCTGAAACTTCTTCCTCTTCAAAAGTGAGTGGTCTAAAGGAAGAAATTCGATCGGAGGATTCCTTATCGCTTAGTTCTGTGGAAATTGCTGAGATTTCTTTTGATGCTGAAGTCCCTTCAAAGGTTTCTGATGTGTCATCAGTAGTAGAAAAATCATTCAAGGTAAAAGGTTTAAATTCATTCTCATCCAACATGAAATAGTATACAAATTGAAATTATTATTAATGTTCTCTTCTTATTCAAAGGATAAAATAATCAAAAAACCGGAAAAAAATTTTGTAGTTCATAAAACAGATCTGGGAAGAAGATTATGAACGATCGCGTAGCCATGCTCTTATCAGTGCGGAGGTCTTGAGTGGATCTTGCTTTGCAATTTCTAGAATCTTTTCTCTAGGAGGTATACCGGTCTCCCTTTCGGTAGGTATTTCAAGTTCCTCGCCTTCTAATTCCCCTATGGTTGCAGGCATTCCCATCAGCAGATCTAGGTCTTCGGGTTTGGAAGTAAGTCTTTGCACCATCGGACGTATTACAAGCATGATCAAAGCCAGAATAGCAAGACCGAGAGTTACATAACGTACTACATCTAAAATAAACCTGTTTCTAACTTTTGTGGCCTCAATTTCTGCTGCTTCGTCTTCCTCAATTGCAGCTTCAAATGGCATATTCCCAACAAACACAGTGTCACCGCGTGCTTCATTGTAGCCCATTGCGGCTTTAACTAAACCTACGATTGTTTCTTTTTCTTCCTCAGTCCAAGGAGTGTTAGTACGACCCATGGGATTCCCACTGTCATCAAGTATCTGCGAACGACGGTTGTCTAAAAGAACAGATATGCTGATACGCACAACTTTTCCAACAGCTGACTCCATAACAATCTCCTTGCGGCTGCTTTCATAGTTTCGAGTGGAGTTTTTCTTACTGAATTCTGATACTGTTGCAGCTTCTCGTCCGGTTGCTTCAGGCAGGTTAGTTGTAACTCCTGCCGGGCCTACAGGGACTGATCTTGTTCCTGTTGAAGCCTCATCAACTAGTTGCTCACTTACTATACTGGTTTGATCGGGGTCCACCAACTCTTCCTTGATAGTTTGTCTATCAAAACGCAGAGTTGCTGAGACATTTACCCGAACTCTATCTTTTCCAACAACCTCCTCAATCTGTCTTACTACTTTTGCCTCAAGCTCTTTCTCAAAACGACTTTTGTACATATAATTATCGTTCATCTTACCACCTGCAGAATTGTCTGCAAATCCACGACTGAGTAATACTCCGTTTTGGTCTGTAACTTTTACATTTTTGGGATCAAGTCCCTCAACTGCACTTGCAACAAGGTGAACTATTGTTTCAATCTGTCTTCTGCTGGCACCTGAGCTAGTAAGATTCAGTGCAATAGCCGCACTAGGCTCTTCTTGGTTATCTGTAAAAAGAGTTTTTTGCGGTATGGCAAGAGAAACTTTTGCAGATTTCACAACATTAATTGTAGAAATAAGTCTTGCAAGCTCACCTTCTTGGGCAACTCTGTATTTTACTCCTTGCTGAAATTCTGTTTCACCAAGGCTTGGTGTAGAAAATAGGTCAAGAAAGCCAACTCCACTTCCTGGCGACACCTTTTCTTTTGCCAAAATTAAACGAGCCTGATCTACTTTGTGTGGTTCTACCATTATGGTTCTGCCTCCCGGAGCAAGCAGATATGCTATTTGATTTTCCTGAAGCTTTTCTACTATAACGGCAGCATCTCCTGGTTCCATATTTGAGTAAAGAGGAGCCCATGTGGTTCTGTTTGCAACAAAAATCAAGCTAACCATTCCAAGCAGAATTACGCCTAAGGCCACTAAAATAGTTATACGTTTAGCAAGACTTAGAGAACCAAAAAAATCCTGAAATTGGAATCTTACATCTGCGAGGGTACCGGCTTGTTCTGCCATTTTTTTTAATTTGTGTTTAGATTAAAAAAACGAAGCCTCTCAAATTTACCAAAGTCAGGCTTCTAAAATTTTTTGTATTTTTGAAACAATCTCACCTGCAAATACGATTCCAAACTTTGAGTAGTCAGGATTGAATTTTTTTATCAAATTAGACCAGCCATATGAAAAATGATGCAGTTTCATAATTTCATGGTCAAAAGGTTTTTAAGTTATAAGTTATGTTTAAAAGAGAATGTTAGGGTATCTGAAAACACATGCAATGCAAGAAAACGTAAAAAATAAGAACTAAAATCAGCTGAAAAAAATTTAAAAGGCTCCAAAAAAATAAACAAAAAAATATTATCTAAATCATAGACACCAAGATCACAAAATAAACCAGAAATTTTGATTAAGAAATGGTTTTTGAAACATTAGTACAGATGAAGACCTGATCTGAACTGCATGATGTTACCTAGAAATTATAGTATGATATTTAATAACTTGACTACTAGATCCTATGAATTACATTGGCAGTAATTTAGGATTAATTATTGGACCCATAAAGTTCTCAGATAATTTAACTTACTGCTAAAGCCATAGGTTGTACAGTACTGAATTTTTTGTTTGTTTTGCTTGATATTTTCAATGCTTGTGATTTGCTATACTATGTGTCAAATAAATGCATCATTACCTAGATTAAATGATTGATGGTTCCCTTTAACTTAAGATTATGCAGTGCAGTGGTTCTTTGCGAAATATGATTAAGTTTGAAAAAGCAGTTTTTCACTAATTCTGCAAAGTATGAATAGATTTTATGTGTATAAAAAATAGCTTAACTGTCAACCAGTAATTATGCTATAATGTTAAAAATATATATATCATCGTAGAAAAAACATCACACTTTTAACGAATAATAATTTTTCTTAAGTTTTTTCTACAAATTATTTTAAGCATATTTATATGAAAGCATATATAGAATGAAACGAGAGACCGTACTTATTATACTCAGTATGCTGGTGTTGGCATTTTTCCTGGCAAAAATGTTTGACAGCGGAAATATGTCTTCAGGCAATCGTCGTTCGCAAGAATTGATTTATAGCGACTTCAAGTCGCTAGTTGCCTCTGGAGAAATTGCTAACGCCCAAATTGTTGGAGATTCTTTGATCGAAGGTTTTACCCAAGAAGGACTTGGTTTCCGTACTTATATCCCTGTGGAAGATCCGAGTGTAATAGACTATCTTCGTTTATACCAAATTCCGATAAACTACGTACCAGAAAAGTCTATGCCTTGGTATTTAAACATTTTAATAAATTGGGGGCCATTCCTTCTGATTTTTGGAATTTGGTTAGTTCTCATGCGGAGAATGCAAGGTGGTTCAGGAGGAGGAGGTCTTTTTTCCATTGGACGTAGCCGAGCAAAAAAAATTGAGCCCAGCGAGATGAAAATAACATTTAATGATGTTGCTGGAGTTGAGGAAGCAAAGGATGATCTAGGAGAAACAGTTGAGTTTCTTAAAGATCCTGCCAAATTCAGAAAACTTGGCGGTAGAATTCCTAAAGGCATGTTAATGTCTGGATCTCCTGGTACGGGTAAAACGCTACTTGCAAAGGCGGTTGCAGGCGAAGCGGGAGTCCCATTTTTCAGCATGAGTGGCTCAGATTTTGTGGAAATGTTTGTTGGTGTTGGAGCCAGCAGAGTGCGAGACATGTTCGAACAGGGAAGACAAAACGCTCCTTGTATAATTTTCATAGACGAAATAGATGCTGTAGGTGGGAGCCGAGGTACTGGAATGGGTGGAGGAAATGATGAACGTGAACAGACACTTAACCAACTGCTTGTAGAAATGGACGGGTTTGACGGTATGGAAGGTATTATAGTGGTTGCGGCGACAAACCGACCAGATGTACTTGACCCTGCTCTTCTACGTCCAGGTCGTTTTGACCGTCATGTTTCTATTCCTCTACCGGATGTAAAGGGTAGGGAGGAAATATTGAATATACATGCAAAAAAAGTACAGATGGTTGAAGAGGTTGACATGAGTATAATTGCTCGTGGGACGCCAGGATTTTCAGGTGCTGATTTGAAGAACCTGATCAATGAAGCAGCTCTTGGAGGTGCACGTAACAATAAGACAGAGTTAAACTTGGCAGATTTTGAGTGGGCACGCGATAAAGTAATGATGGGAACTGAACGCAAATCTATGGTTATGTCTGAAAAAGAAAAACGAAACACAGCATACCATGAAGCTGGTCATGCCTTAGTTTCAGCACTATTACCTAAATCTGATCCAATTCATAAGGTAACAATTGTTCCTCGTGGAAGAGCCCTGGGTTTAACATCGTATTTACCAGAAAATGATAATCATTCCTATGATTTTGAATATTTAAGTAATAGAATTACAATAGCTATGGGAGGCCGTGCTGCAGAAGAAATCATTTTTGATGAGGTAACTACAGGTGCAAGTAATGATATCCAGCAGGCAACTGACACAATTAGGAACATGATATGCCGTTGGGGTATGAGCAAATCATTTGGCCCAATAGTTTTTGGAAGCGATAACCAGATGAACGTCTTGGGACGTGATATAGGTAAAGATCGTGAGTATAGTGAAAAGACTGCAACAGAAATTGATGTGGAAATGAGAAAGACTATCAAATTTCATAATGAGAAAGCCAAAAAATTGCTACGAGACAATGTTCAAGTATTGCACAAGATTGTAGATGTTTTAATGAAAGAAGAGACAATTGACGGTTCCTATATAATGAAATTGCTGAAAAAAGATCAGTCCAAGGTTGCACCTGTTGGAAGCTAATGGCACTTCCGGGATTTGGACGTCCACCAGCATATTATTTTATCTGGATTTTACCGCGTAATTCTTTTAATAGACTATGTGGTTTAGTTGCGGATGCAAAACTACCACGTTTCCTTTTGAGACTGTTAATACGCTTATTTTCTTGGAAATATGGAGTAAACCTTAATGAAGCTTCTAAACATGTTTCTGAGTACAGAAATTTTAATGAATTTTTTACGAGAAAACTTCTCCCAAATGCAAGAAGTCTGGATTTGGATAAAGATTCGGTTATCAGTCCAGTAGACGGATTATTGGGTGAGTCAGGTATTATAGATAACGGAGTTCTTATTCAGGCAAAAGGGCTAGATTATCGTTTATCTGAATTGTTGAAAGATTCTGAGAAATCTAAGCTTTACGATGGTGGAATTTTCATTACAATTTATTTAGCTCCATTCAATTACCATCGTATTCACAGCATGGTAACCGGAGCAATTAAGCAGTTTTGCTATATCCCTGGAGACTTATGGACGGTCAGTCCTCTTGGAGTACATCATGTGCCGAAACTTTTTGCCAGAAACGAAAGATTAATTACTTATTTTGAATCATTTAATGGGGAATGTGCTCTTGTAAAAATAGGAGCTACTGTAGTTGGAAGAATTCGTGTTGTTTATGATAATTTAACTTCAAACCGACCGGGAGCTATATTCCAAAATAGTTTGCTGGAACCTCCCTTTAGAGTGGAGCGTGGAGACGAGATTGGTCTTTTCGAATTAGGCTCAACTGTGATTTGCCTTTTCCCGCCGGGACAAATTGACTTAAAAGAGTGTGAAAGAGGTAATGAAGTTCGTTTAGGACAAGCTATAGGGAAATTTTCGAAAATACGAAAAAAATAAACTTAAAAGCTAATTATTTTTCTAAGTTTTTTAAGGTAACCATAATGGACAGTTTATCAGGTAAAAAAGGTGTCATTCTTGGAGTCGGTAATCAACGCAGTATTGCATGGGCGGTTGCAGAAAGTTTCTATAAGCATGGTGCAGAAATGGCATTAACCTATCTTTCAGACCCAAAAGGGCGATTTGAGTCAAATGTGAGAAAACTAGGAAAAGAAATTAACGCTACCTTTATTCAGGAGTGCGATGTTTCTGATGATCATGCTATTCAGTCTTTATTTGATGGCCTGAAGGAACACTGGGGTGAGATGGATTTTTTAGTTCATAGCTTAGCTTTTGCAGACCAAAAAGATCTTCAGGTAGGATTTTCGAGTACTAGCCGCAGTGGATTTGCAAAAGCTCATGAAATTAGTGCATTTTCTCTATTACCTTTAGCAGAAGGTGCAGCTACTATGATGAAGAAAAATGGTGGTGGAAGTATTATAAGTATGAGTTTTATCGGTTCCGTACTTGCAGTCCCGCATTACCATGTAATGGGGCCTGCTAAAGCTTCGTTAGAGTCTTCATCAAGATATCTGGCTAAGGAAGTTGGTCCGGATAATATCAGAGTGAATGTAATTTCTCCTGGTCCTATTAAGACATTATCTGCATCAGGAATTAAGGATTTTGCAGAATTGATGAAAATTGGAGGAGCACATTCAGCAATGAAAAGAACAGTGACACAGGAAGAAGTTGCTAATACAGCATTATTTCTAGCAAGTGATGCATCCTCTGGAATTACCGGTCAGGTGATATACGTAGATTGTGGGTATTCAATTATGGCTAACTGATCGAGGCAAAAAATAAATTTTGCTGAAATCAAAACCTAACACTGGCTAAAGATTATGAGTAAAAAAATGAATGATTTTCGCCTGAAACTGGGTGAAAAAGAATATGTCCCTATTTTTGTAGGAGGAATGGGAGTTGATATTTCTACTGCAGAATTGGCTTTGGAAGTAGCTCGTTTAGGCGGAATTGGTCACATATCTGACGCTATGGTTCCAACAGTATCAGATAGACGTTTTAAAACAAACTATGTTCAGGAGAAACAAAAAAAATATAAATTCAATATTGGTAATGTAGATAAATCGATTGTGCAGTTTGATCTTCAGAGACTAGCTGAGGCTCAAAAGCTTTTTGTAAGCCGAACCATGAGCTCAAAAAAAGGTGATGGAGCAATATTCATAAACTGCATGGAAAAACTGACCATGAACAGTCCACGTAATACTTTGCAAACTCGACTGATTGCGGCGATGGATGCTGGAATTGATGGGATCACATTAAGTGCTGGACTTCATTTAGGTTCAATGGAACTTATGAAGGATCATCCAAGGTTTCATGATGTAATGATTGGGGTTATCGTTTCTTCCTTGCGTGCTCTTCGTCCTTTTCTTAAACGTGCAGCAAAATTTAAGCGACTTCCCGACTATATAACTGTGGAAGGACCTATGGCAGGGGGACACTTGGGTTTTGGAGCTGATGACTGGCATGAATATAATCTTAAATCAATTGTAAATGAAATTTTGGATTACTTAAATCAGAATGATTTGGACATTCCAGTAATACCGGCTGGCGGAATTTTTACAGGAAGTGATGGAGTAGAATATTTAGAATCTGGGGCTTCTGCGGTACAGGTTGCTACAAGATTTACAGTCACTGAAGAATGTGGTTTGCCTGAGAAAACAAAACAGAGTTATTTAGAAGCTGTCGAAGAAGACATAGTTGTTAATACAATTTCCCCTACTGGATATCCGATGCGAATGCTGAAACAGTCACCTGGAATAGGAACGGGTATTCGTCCAAATTGTGAAGCATTTGGATATATTTTAGACAGCAATGGGAATTGTCAATACGTTGATGCGTATAATCGTGAATTTGAAAAAAATTCAAAAAATATTTCCGTAGAGGATAAGACTTGCCTATGTACACAGTTTCGTAATTTCAAAATATGGACATGTGGTCATAATGTATACAGGTTGAAAGATACCACTCATAAGCTTGAAGAGGGAAAGTATCAATTATTACGTGCGGAAGAAGTTTTTAAAGATTATCAGTTCAGCAAAGACCATATGATCAAGCTTCCGGAAAGAAAAAACTCTAATGCTTCTGAAATTTCTCTTGCTGCTGCTTAATTATTGTTTCAGTAATTCTTAATTATTCTTTGGATGCGCAGCTAATTTTATAAATGTTTCCTATTGACAATAATTTGATAAAAACACATAATTAAACGTTTAACTCATGCTGGCATAGCTCAATTGGTAGAGCAGCTGATTTGTAATCAGCAGGTTGTAGGTTCAAGTCCTATTGCCAGCTCCAGCATGGGGAGATACCCAAGCGGTCAACGGGATCAGACTGTAAATCTGACGGCTAAGCCTTCGAAGGTTCGAATCCTTCTCTCCCCACCATAGGGCATTTGGAGCATGGTACAATGGGAGAAGAAAGCCTGGGTAGCTCAGTGGTAGAGCGTTTCCTTGGTAAGGAAAAGGTCGGCAGTTCAACTCTGCTCTCAGGCTCCAGGCATTAAAATTAGCAGGCAATTAATAAATTTATGAGAGACACGATTCAATTAGAATGTAGTGAATGTGGTCATCGGAATTATACAGCTTCAAGAAACAAGAAAATGAAAACTGAACGCATGGAAGTTCGAAAATACTGCAAATGGCTTCGTAAACATACAATACATAAAGAAACTAAATAACCATTATATAGAAAATGGAAAGTCCGTGAAGGGCAGTAGCTCAGTTGGTAGAGCATCGGTCTCCAAAACCGAAGGTCGCAGGTTCGACCCCTGTCTGCCCTGCCAAAGTAATAAAAGAATGAAAAGCTCCGAAATAAACTAAAATAGAATATATAGTAAAACCATTTAAATCTGAAAATTATTGAATATGTTCAGAAGATTAAAACAGTTTTTTAAAGATGTCATTGCAGAATTTAAGCGTGTTCAATGGCCCACACGTGAGGCAACTATTAAATCAACTTCAGTAGTAGTATGTGTCTCTCTTGCTGTAGCTCTTTACCTCGGCATTGCTGATTTAGGACTTTCAGATATCATGCAAAGAGTTATTGCTGGATAACTACATGGCAACAAAATGGTAACCAACTTGTTTATGGAAGAACAAAAAGATAAATTGGAATCAACAGAAGATTCTTTAGAGGAACAAGAAGAAAACATTCAGGAGGTAGTTGTTGCTCAAAATAGTTCGGAAAAATATTCAGAAAATATAGATGAAATTAATTCATTAGATGGTGAACCTGAAAATCAGCAGGGTATTAATGAGTTAGATCATAAAGAACCCATTGCCAAAAGTGAAGAAGATCAACTAGAACAGGATACTGAACAAAGCACAGAACCCGTTGTTACAAATAACCAAGAAAAAGAAGTAGAAGCGCCTAAAAAGCCTCAAAATCCAAAAGCAAAATGGTACATCCTTCAAGCATATGCAGGTTATGAGGGCAGAGTTGAAAAAACAATAAATGAGAAATTAAAAATAGAGGGTATTGAACATCTTGTGGAAGAAATTTTTATTCCTTCAGAGGATATAGTTAAAACCAAAGATGGACAGAAACGTAAAATAAATCAAAAATACTTCCCAGGATATGTTCTTGTGCGAATGGAACTGACACCTGATTTATGGCACCTATTGATGGAAATTAATCGTGTCTCAGGTTTTATTGGTGGTACACAAAAGAATCCGCTTCCGCTTGATGATATAGAACTTGAAAAAATTCGTGAACAAATCAGTGAGGGATCTCAGCAAAAAGCGACTGAGGAGGAATTCTCAATTGGAGAGAAGGTAACGATCACAGAAGGATCATTTGGAAATTTCAGTGGAACAATTGATGAAATTAATCAGGAGCGCAGAAAACTGAAGGTTCTTGTAAGTATTTTTGGGAGGCCTACTCCGGTCGAGGTAGAGTTTGATAAAGTAAAACACGTTGTAGAATAATCTATTTGATATGGCAAAGGAAATTTCTTCATATATAAAGTTACAGATTCCAGGAGGTAAAGCTAATCCTTCGCCTCCTATTGGACCAGCATTGGGACAACATGGAGTTAACATAATGGATTTCTGCAAAGCCTTCAATGCAGAAACTCAGGGGCAGGATACTATTATTCCTGTAGTAATAACAGTCTTTGAAGATCGTTCATTTAGCTTTATTACAAAAACTCCTCCTGTACCTGTGCTTATTAAACAGGCACTAAAACTGAATAAGGGATCATCTACTCCAAATGTTGAAAAAGTGGGTACTCTCTCCAAAGAGCAAATTGAAGCAATTGCCAAACAAAAGATGCCTGATCTGAACTGTTACAATATAGATGCTGCTGTAAAGTCAGTTTCTGGAACAGCTAGGAGTATGGGGGTATTGACAAAGGAAACATGAGAAAAAAAAGCAGAAAAGCAAAGATAATTGAAGAAAAAATTGAAAATGAAAAGGTTTACGATTTGACTGAGGCTATCAATTTGCTTAAAGAAGTCAAATCCACAAAATTTGATGAGAGCCTAGAAGTGTCGTTACGCCTTGGAGTTGATACACGCAAGGCAGATCAAATGATTCGAGGCACATGTTTAATGCCTAATGGTTTGGGTAAAGAAATTCGTTTACTTGTCTTTGCAAAAGGTGACAAAGCAATATCAGCTCAGGAAGCCGGCGCTGACCATGTAGGAGGTGAGGATTATGCAAAAAAAATACAAGGAGGTTGGCTTGAATTTGATCGCGTAATTGCAACTCCAGACATGATGGCAATTGTAGGTAAGATAGGTAAAATTCTGGGTCCTCGTGGACTCATGCCCAATCCCAAAACAGGTACGGTAACTTTTGAAGTTGAGTCAGCGATCAAGAATGTTAAAGCTGGACAAGTTGAATTTAGAGCTGACAAACAGGGGAATCTTCAAGCAGCAGTTGGAAAAATATCATTTGACACGGAAAAACTTTGTGAAAATGTAATTGCTCTGCTTGAAACGGTAAATAGATTAAAACCATCCTCTTCAAAGGGTATTTATTTGAAGAATTTCTGTGTAAGCTCATCAATGGGGCCAGGAATTAAGGTGGATCTTTTAACAGCATAGCTGTTAAGGTATTATTTTTACTTTATAGTCTAAGACAGTAGGGGCCATCCGGCATAATTCAATCCCTGCCGAGACAACTCTTCCTTTAGGGGATACAACATTTTTGATGATGCATCCCATCAACTGTCTTGAAGACTTTGTTAACTTTTTTTTGCAATCTAAGAAAAATTTTTTAAAATCTGTCTTTTAGCTTGTGCGTAAAATTTGAGACTAATTATTTGAACGGATATTAGATTGTTTTAATCTTAAAATAATTAAAAGGTAACTTGGATAGAATACAAAAAGAAGCTCAGGTAAAAGAGCTTAATTTAATTTTTAATAAAATGACTGCAGGTATTCTGATTGATTATCGAGGTATTGATGCAAACCAAATTGTGGAACTTCGTAAGGATCTGAATGCCTCATCATCCAAAATGAAAGTTTTAAAAAACTCTTTAGCACGCATCGCATCAAATGATACTCCGTTTGCTGGACTTGCAGATCAATTTACTAAAACACGTGCAATTGTTTATAGTGATGGAGATCCTGTAGAACAGGCTAAAATTTTATCTGAGCAGGCAGCTAAACTAGAGAATTTAAAAATACTTGCTGGAATTCTTGTTGGTGATGGAAAAACGAGTATTCTAGATTCCAGTCAAGTAGAAGCTTTATCAAAATTACCATCCAGAGAAGAACTTATAGTTAAGTTACTATTTTTGCTTCAGGCTTCAGCAACTCAATTTGTTCGAACGCTTAACGAAGTCCCGTCGAAGTTCGTTCGCACTTTGGCAGCAATTCGGGATAGTAAATCTTAATTGGTGAAAAACAACCTCCTTAGCATGTTATCAAAGGAGGAAAACATTAACATATATTTGAGGAAAAATGGCAAATATTACTAAAGATCAGGTAATCGAATTCATCTCCAACATGTCTGTACTGGAAATGTCGGAGCTGGTCAAAGAAATGGAAGAAAAATTTGGTGTAAGCGCGGCAGCTGCAGCAGTTGCAGCACCTGTTGGCCCAGGAAGTGCTGATGCTGCGGCACCAGCTGAAGAAAAAACAGAATTTGATGTGATTCTTACAAGTATTGGTGAGAAAAAAATAAATGTAATTAAAGAAGTACGAGGAATTACAGGATTAGGGCTCAAAGAAGCAAAAGAAGCTGTTGAATCTGCCCCTAAAGCAGTTAAGGAAGGAGTTTCCAAAGAAGAAGCTGAAGAAATAAAGAAAAAGCTTGAAGAAGCTGGTGCAAGCGTAGAAATAAAGTAATCACTTTTTTCATAGTGCCTCTGTATAGGGGCACTATCCCTACTTTTTAGACCATTTTCTTTTCCCACCTAATAGGAGCCTTTAAATTTAACTATAATTAAATAATAGTTATTTTATGGCTAAATTATGTCTAGTGTAATTTCACACTGGACTGTTGCGGCGTGCAATTTTAGGCTGTAAAGGCATAACTTCAGTTCTAAATCCTAAAAAGTCTCTTATGGAGTACTCACTGAAATCCTTTGAAGAATACTTCGCCCAGTCAGAAGTGATTCGTATGAATCATTATCATGTAGATGGGCGGTTGAAACATGTGATGTTGTCTCATCAATTTTCAATACAGCTTCTTGAGGAATTGTTTGATATTGCAGACCGTGTTAAAGAAATGACTCGAAAGACTAATGGAATTGAATTTTTAAAATCATTACTGGGCCACAAAAAAGCAATGCTTTACTTTACCCAACCATCCACTAGAACATTCCTTTCTTTTCTGACTGCCTGCCAAATGGTCGGCATGGACACTGGTGAGGTACGAGACCCTTCATTATCTTCAGAGTATAAAGGTGAAAGTCAGGAGGATGGGGTAAGGGTTTTCAGTAGCTATTTTGATATTATTATTATGCGTGATCCAAAACCAGGATTTTGTGAGTATATGGCATATTTATTAGACAATACAGGTCGAAGTGTCCCCATATTAAATGGGGGAAGTGGAAAAGATCAGCATCCAACTCAAGCTTTATTGGATTTATACACAATACACCGCTCCTTTCAACAAAAAGATGGTATAAGAAAAAAAAGATATGCTTTTGTTGGAGACTTGCTTCGTGGACGTGCTGTGCGATCTTCAGTGATGCTTTTAAGTCAATATAAGGATATTGAGATGGATTTTGTGGCACCTTCATCATTTCAGATTGCTGAAGATTTGGAAAAAATATTACATAATCAAGGAGTAAAGATTAATAAAACTGATAAACTTGAGAGTGTTCTTTCAAAAGTGGATTGTATTTACATGACGAGGATTCAGGATGAATATGATCTTACAGGAGAATCAAACAATATTGATTATTCCCAATTTAGTTTGACTACAGAAAACGTAAAAAAGATGAAACCTTCATCTATTATTTTACATCCTTTACCAAGGAGGAATGAAATTTCTCCAAATGTTGATGCTGACCCTCGTGCAATGTATTGGAGGCAATTGCGAAATGGCGTATATATCAGGGCAGCACTTTTGCTTTATGTGTTCAATGTTGCACATCGATTGGATGAGTATTAAAATAATCACTGAAATTATAAACACAATATAATGAAAAAAAACTAAGAATTTTTTTATTAATCTGAGTATGTCCCACCCAAAACTTCTTTCGAAAAATGTAGCTGCCTTGCTGGTATATGGTCGTCCTCCATTGGTGTTTGCTGGAATGATGTGCGCTATTGGAGTTATGCTTGACCAGAATCCATTAGTATATTTTTGTGGAGTTATTTTTCTCATTGTCGCAATGATTCTTGATCTTATTGACGGCTGGTTTGCTGCTCGCTTTAGGCCTCAGGCAAGATTATCTCATTTGGCAGATAGGATAATGGATAAAGTCGTATATTCTATTGTTTTTCCTATGGTTGCTGTTGGTATGATGTGGCGTTATCAGTATTTGCCGGAAAGTGCAAATTTGCGACTTGAAATGCTACATGTAGTTTTTGTATTCGTACTTTGTGTAACAGTTTTACTAAGGGATAACTTCGCACATTTTATGCGAAATTTTTCTCTTAGGAAAGGTGAAGAAGAGGAGATGAAGGAAGTTACAAGACTGCGTACAATGGTAGCAGCCCCTGTAGGAGTTATACTATACATTCACGCATTTTATATTCCAGGAGGGCCAGATTCTTCACTCTATTCATGGATGAGCTGGTTGGGAGCAATTCCGATTCAACAACTGTTCTTTCTTGAAATTTTGTTTCTAATTATTAATTTTGGTTCTATAGCCGGTTATTGTCGAAAATATGGGACTGCATGTCTGGACGAACTTTGTTTGGATGATAAAGTATTACGCCGACGAATACTAGCTGTTTTTCCGAATGCATTTACTGTGATGAATGCTCTTATGGGAGTTTTGGCAATTATGTTTGCCTATCGCGGACGAATTCAGGAAGCATACTTGATTCTTCTTGGTGCAGGGTTTTTTGATAAAATTGATGGATCTGTTGCTAGAAAACTTGGCCTCACAACTCCCCTTCCATCTGCAAAACCCAAAAAATATAATATTACTTTGGGTGGAATCCTCGATGATGTTTCAGATACAGTTAGTTTCTGTATAGCACCAGCTGTCATTTTTTATATGTTGATGGAGCAGGTTGATGATAGTTCAATCCAGAGTCTTCCGTATGGATGGATTGCAATACTTTATATTGTTTTAGGCGTAACAAGACTTTTATTCTTTATTTTTGATCAAAACAGTATTCCTGGTTTTTTTAAGGGAATCCCGGTACCAGGTGCAGCTTTGTTAGTTGCGGCACCATTTATTATGCTTGGTAAGTCTCTTGAAATGAATTCTCTAGATATAAATTTCTGGGCACAGTTTTGTTTTTTTCTTATGATTTTTGCTGCCATACTGATGGTATGTTTTCCAATTAGATATATGCATATAGGTCGCTTAATGAGCCGCAGCAGGAAATTTTTAATTTTTACAATTAGTTTGATCATTGGATTTGCATTTACACCATATTTTGGACATGTTGCTTTGGGATACCTACTCTTATACGTTTTGTCTCCATTATACACTTGGCGAATAACTCCAGAACTTGCTTCTAGAGAGCACCCGGAATCGCCTACCTCATCAATATAAAAAGAAATGCAGGAAACATCTCTGGACAAAGTACCCTCAGAAGATCTTGTAAATACTGAAGAGCGATTGGTAGCACCAGAATCTCAGTTGGGAGAAAATTATGATCATTCATTGCGTCCGGAACGTCTTAGAGACTATATCGGACAAAAAGAAATTAAGGAAAATCTCGAAGTATTTATAGGTGCTGCAAAAAAACGAGGACATGCTCTGGATCATGTTCTATTAAGTGGACCTCCTGGACTTGGAAAAACGACTCTTGCAAATATTTTAGCTCGAGAAATGGGAGTAGAACTTCGATCTACTTCTGGACCAGTCATTGAGAGGCAGGGGGATTTGGCTGCAATTCTCACGAACCTTGATTCAGGAACAATTATGTTTGTTGATGAAATTCATAGAATGAACAGGGTTGTAGAGGAAGTTCTCTATGGAGCAATGGAGGATTTTACACTTGACATAATAATTGGAGAAGGTCCAGGGGCAAGAACAGTGAAGATCGATTTACCTCATTTTACCTTGGTTGGAGCAACAACAAGAGCAGGTTTGCTTTCTTCACCATTGAGAGAACGTTTTGGAATTCAATTCAGGCTAAATTTTTATGAACCTGAAGAGTTGAAATCCATTATTTTACGTGCCGCATCTTTACTTGGGATTGAGATTGTTGAGGAAGCTTCATTGGAATTGGCTAGAAGAGCAAGAGGGACACCCCGAATAGCAAACCGTTTGCTGAAACGTTGCCGTGATTTTGCTGATATGGAAACTTCTGGAATTATAACTCAAGCTCTAGTTGAGACTAGTTTGTCAAAAATGAGTATTGATTTGGAAGGACTCGATCAGATGGACTGTCGTATACTGGAAGCAATTATTGTAAAATTTGGAGGTGGTCCAGTAGGGCTGAATACTCTTTCTGCGGCAGTTTCAGAAGAAAAAGATACAATTGAAGACGTATATGAACCATATTTGCTGCTTAAAGGTTTTTTGCAGCGTACTTCAAGAGGAAGAATTGCTACCGAAAAAGCCTATAAACATCTTGGGATTCAAGTTCAGGAACAAGTGCAAAAAAAACTTTTTTGATAAAATTTTGATTATTGATCTGCGTTCAAAAGATTAGAGAAAAATTAAATGAGGAAAAGACAATTGCTTTTAAATTAAATTGGATGCATGTCTCTTTAAAATTTTTAGATGTAGACTGTCGCTTAATTTGATTAATGGACCATAGCTTCTCTCCAAACGAAAATTACCCTTTTTTATCTCAGTTTCTCTTGCCTGAGGATTATAAAAATCAACAGGTCTATCTAGATGAAATGCTTTCTCAACTTGATGAAGCATGGCAGAGGGACAAAATCAGTTCCAGTCATACGAATGAGCATCTTACTTTGCGCGAAAATGTTTTTGCTGAGGTAGTTTTGCAATATTATCAAGAGCAGTATAGGGAACTAGTAGAAGAAAGTTTGCATACGAAAAATTCATTTCAGATCCTTTTTAAAAATACTATTCTTTTGGATAGTATCATTCAGTCAGCTTTTGAATTTGCATTTTCAGATATTTCAATCCTGTCGAAAAGGGTTAATGAAGATCTTAACAAAGAGTACAAATTTGCAAAAAAATCACTTCATGGAAAAAGTAAAAAACTCAGCCATACTCAGGAAGAAATTAAGAAACTTGAATCTAAAACGGATGAACCGGATCAAAGACAACTTTATAAATATTATAATAGCATTAAAGTAGAGTTAAGTAATGCAATTGATCAACTGAACGAGAGAATTCTTAAACTGGAAGAACAACTTCCTTTGATCCCAAAATCAGAACTTAAACGTGATTTTTTGCTAAACAATTTTGTAATCTTTGCTAGGGGAGGATACGGAAGGTGTGAGCTTAGTTTTGCTTCAGATAAAGATCTGGGTTATTGTCTAGATACTCAGCAATTAAATGCTGCGGAAGCAGAAATATATAGACAATTTATAATACATATAGAGCATCTTCTCCGAAAATCAGGAATAGACACCGCTCATCAATATTTTGAACTAAATGAAGATTTATCACGTTTTAAAGAACCCTCCACAATACATACCATTCCCTCCATTTTAGAAAGCAGAGTTCTGCTTGGCAGTAAGAATCTAGCAAATGCCTTGAAGCGCAGATTTTTTCAGATTTTACCTTATGAATCATTTGTGCTGAGTCAGATTAGTGCATATGAAAAATGTGAGATTCCTGAACTAAATCAGATGAATATAAAGGAAAATAAAGGAGGTTTACGTTCTATTCAAATTCCTCTTTGGCTAGCTGCAGCAACTTTTGGTGTATTCCCTAGTCAAACTGCAGAAATGCTGTCTCTTTTGATTCAGAAGAGAATAATTTCTCCTAAGCAGGGTTTTAAGCTGTGTCAAGCGCTTGAATTCTTTTATGACTTACGCAATTTTTCTGCGACTGCAAAAAAATTTCACTTTGATGATGAGGCACTCGGAACTGGACTTTCTGATGAAGATTTAAAATTAAATTTTATTAACGATTCAACGGAACGTCTTTACTTGCTTAAAAAGGAGCGTTTCCAGAGCATAGATGATTTTGATAGATACCGCCTGCAGATGGTAGATTACATTCAATATTTATCTCAAGCTATTTTGCAGCGTTTGTTGGACCGAACTATAGTCAGAACATTTTCTAATTTCCAGGTTATTGTTCATCTAGGGAAACGGCTTATTTTAGAGGTAAATGCTATTGAAGGTCTTCCTCAGGTACCGTTATCGCTGATTTTTAATGATCCATGTGCCTTACTGGAATTGTTTGAATACGTGAGTATATCTGATTATGACTTGTCTTTCGATCTTAAAGATGAAATGTCTGAATTAATCAAAGTTTTGACTCCTGAAGTAATTAAATCAAATAGAAAAAAAATATCTAGTCGTTTTAGCACTATATTGCTGGCTCCTTTTGCTTCAAATGCTCTGAGCATTATGTTTGAAATATGTGAACCAATAAATGATGAGAATCTCCCTAATACATTAATTGGTTGTTTCATCCCAGAAACTAACAAAATGCGATTTTTACTGAGGAATCTTTCAGTACACCAGCGTACTGTTTGTATGCATACACTTAAGGCTTTAGATCATGTTCAAAAGGAGCTTTACAGGCTAAAATATGATTATCCAGAATTACATCAGTATCTTCAAGAAAAGCATATAATTGCTCTTAAATGGGGAATATTTTTTCATGATTTGGGAAAAATTGATCCACATGCCGATCATGAGGTTTCAGGGACATCAATGGCAGTGCAAGCTTTAGAGAAAATAGGTTATAATGATCAGGAATTGCTTACACTAGTTTCACTGCTTATTGTACATCACTCAACATTGGTTCAGTTAAGTAAAACATCCGCTTACTTTGATCAGGCACTTCAGAACTTTTTTGAGATTGCTGACCGTAACTTGATAAATATCATTTTGATTTATCTCTGCAATATTTCTGACTTCATCGCTGTTAATGATACTAATATTCACTCTACGCGTGGATTGAGATCATTTTTTGATGAGACTTATCGTGTATTTGTTGAAATGAGATCATCTAAAGTTCAAGACGATTCAATGGATTTCATCAATGCTTATTTGGATGTTAAAAAGAATGACTTGGAGTCAGATACACGCATTTATTTATTAATAAACAGAAGTCTTAATGAAAATCTGGAATCAGTTTTGTTTAAGCCATTAAAAAAGATCAACGCTGAAGAGATGCAACTTCTTGAAAAATCCGAAGATGGATTGAAAGTTCTATGGCGTGACCTCAAATTAGGTTCATTGGATAAACTTGGAACCGACCAGACCACTGATAAACTAATAAGGACTATCCGAAAGTCAATCAGCAAGAAAACTTTGCAGTTACTTACAGAGGGATATAATCCTAATATTAACTGGTTTTTTGCTGCATTCCCAAATCGTTTTTTGCATAGTTCTACTCCGGATATGCTCGCAGAAAATCTTTCAATCTTCAATCAACTGGATAGGCCAGCGATTGTAAATGTTATAACTAATGCAAGAGGTAAGCTTAACGGACTTTTGATCTATGTTCATGATCAGCCTAAAATTCATAGCAGAATTGCCTATACTTTAATGCTGAAGCACATTAACATTGAGTCAGCAAAAATCAATCAGATTCAATTTTCAAGCGGTCAAGTTGCATTTTGCTACTATCTTAAGGTCTCAGTTAGTGAGGAAGACTATGTAATTTTCCCTAGAGAACTCGAAAACTCCATCAAAATTAACAAACCTCCACCACTAAATTTAAACTCACAAACATTTCTATACAACACAAAACTACATCTTGAGTATTTGGATGATGATAAAAAAGGATATATTATTGGTGAATTAAACAATATATCAACGGGTGATTTCCCTTTATGGAATAATAAATCTCCAGAAAAAACTGATTTTTCCAGAAAGGATAAAAATTTTCTTCGAATTAAAATTACATCAGAAGATGCTCCAATGGTTTATTACAAAATGGTTAACGCATTTGACCATGTAAATGTCACGATACAACAAGCTGTAATTTCCACAATTGGGCATCAGGTGATTGATACATTCTATATAATACCTTCTGATCAAGAAAAAATAGTGGGATCAGATTTTGAGGAATCTCTCAAACAAGGGCTAATGAGCCCATCAGAAATTTAATATTTATGCATGAGATTGGTTAAAACAACTTGACTGTATTTATAAATATGCTAACCTAAACTTTAATTTGTATCAAGATGACACTTAGGGATCTGGCCCTTTGAAGTGTCGAGCAGCCTTTTCGGCATAAAGGTGCTAATGCCAGCCCAACTGACATTTGTCGGTGGGAGTCGATGCGACTCGATTCGAGTAACTTGCCGAATCGCTTCATTTGTGACCCACCATATATTTTTCTAGTCCAAAAAGTATTCTCAATAGGTCAGTTTTAAGAGGCTTAATTAGATTACTAGTATAGTAATTAGGCCAGCATTTTCTCAATTTACAACTTAAAAATTGGGCATGATATGAGAAATTATATTTTGGAAATTTTCTTTATATTAAGATTATTTTAATTGGCTTAATTTTAATCAGCAACTATGGATATAACTAAAAAAGTTTATGTTTAATAATTATTAATATTACAAAAAAAGTATATTCATAAAGAATTTTTTTAAAATTTTTAGCATGAGCAAATCTTGGAATTAAATTTTTTTAATTAAACAATTTATGACACTCATTATAAGCCCTGATTATCACGCAGTACCCGTACTGGAAAAAATTGGTATACGGTGGATTCCTCCGTCACAGGCTAAGCGTCAGGATATTCGTCCATTGAGAATTGGAATACTGAACATTATGCCCTTGGGAGAAAAATATGAGTTTAATATTCTTCATCCATTAGGACTTTCTGTTCTTCAATTGGAACCAATATGGATTCGATTGGAATCTCATAATTACAAAACTTGGGAGCGAAGCCATGTGGACAATATTTATCAAACTTATGAAAGTGCAACTCATAAACAAAAGCTTGATGGATTAATATTAACGGGGGCGCCCGTGGAGACTATTAATTTTGAAGATGTCCATTACTGGGATGAAATCAAAAATATTCTATCTGACGCTCGCAAAAATATTCCCAGCACACTTGGCCTATGCTGGGCTGGTTTTGTGATGGCCTATCTTGAAGGGGTTAATAAAATTAACTATGACCAAAAACTATTTGGAGTTTTCGAATTGAAAAATCTTGATCCAACTCATCCTATTATAGGAGAGTTAGATGATATATTTTATTGCCCGCAGAGTCGTCATGCAGGAATTGCCGATGAAGACATGGAAAAGGCTGCGGAGGATGGTCGGTTAAAATTGCTAGCCTACGGGCCGCAAGCAGGCTATACTATTTTTTCTACTCTAGATGATCGCTTTATTGCTCACACCGGACATCCTGAGTACAATGCGACCAGACTAGCAGATGAAGCAAAACGTGATAAGGACAATCCTTTAGTTATGGCACCAGAAAATTTTAATTTTAATAATCCACTCAATCGATGGCGATCCCATCGAAACATTTTTTTTACTCAATGGGTAAGATATTGCTATCTCAGTGTTAGCACATATGACATGGCTGTTGATCAAAATTTCTTGGTAACCTCTCAGTAGAAATCAGAGAAAATTAAAAAATTACAATTAAACATGTTGCTGAAATGATTTAAATACTTTTAGAATAAAAGCTATATAAAGTAAATTAATTTTCATTTTTTTTAAAAGATCACAATGAGTGAAAAGAACAATGAGTCACCTGAATGGCTCGAAAAATTATTTTCAACACAGGTAATTCTTACAGCAATTTTAATTTTAGGTATTTACTGGGTATTTTTTGGAGAAAACAAAAGTCGAGAATCTTCGTCATCAGGATACTCTCCCCAAAAAATTCCAATTGGGATCAGTGATCAACTGAATCCTGAAGCAATTGAAAAGCTGGGTCTTGATCTAACTGACAATCTTGATCCAAAATTGATCCCAGCAATTACATCTGAAGCCTTAAGGGAAACTACAAAGGCAAATGTTTCTGAGGAAAGTTTTCTACCCACTCTGGTTAGTAATATATCTAATAAAATTCGAGATATAAGCACTATAGACTTGAATGAAGATGGAACTGCCGATCCTGTTCTGGTAGTACCCCAAACGGAAACAGGTGATTCAGATTTTCTTACATTTTCAATATTAGTTCCTGATCCCAGTAAAGTAAGTACCCTTCCTCCCCGTTCAGATAATCAGGCATGGAGAATTGTTGCAGAGAATAAATCGATTGAAATAATGACTGCTTCAGTTGTTAGGGGCTCAGGTAGTGAATTAAATATTCAATCTAGTCCAAATCCAGATGTTTACCAATCTGGAGGTACGCCTTATCCTCCTTATTATGGTGCAGGATACAGCATGACAAATCTTCTGATGTCTTCAATGATGATGTCAATGCTTTTTCGTCCACCATTCATCTGGGGTGGCGGTTTTGGGTATGGTTATGGATATGGTGGTCCAATGCAAGTAAGTAACGTACAAAATAGTCGTGGAGCAACTACGTCTGCTTTAAGAAAGGCAAAGCCATCTTATTCTGCTACAAAGACTGCAGGCGGAAGAAGTGTGTCTTCTAATAAATTTCGTGCAACTTCAAAAAAATCACTTAATAATATAAAAAATACGAAATTTCGTAAAGCAAACCGAAATGCAGTAGCGACTGGATTAGGAAGCAGTCGTTCTCAGCAAAACAGGCCTAGTGTTTCAAAAAGAAGTAGAATTGTACCAAGGAAAAGGTCCCTTTTTGGAGGTAGTAGACGTATGAGAGGTTTTGGTTTTGGGGGTTTTGGTAGAAGAAGACGTTAAAAAAGCCACTATTGGAACCTTACAGGAATATTTTAAGCTGAAGTTTATGAAGATTCATTTATTTCCCATTCGAGTTCTTCGTTTTCGTAGGTTTCTTTGTCTATGGGAGTCTTTTCCTTTTTTCGACCTAAAACATATTTATTAAATGCGTTCTGACGTATTATTTTCATTTGTTTAATGTAAGATTGATTTTCAAATAATTCTAGCTGTATAACATCGTATGGTGCGTGTAATCTCGCTTCTTTTTCAATTCTCAAATGACAAGTCGCACAGAGTGGTATCAGGTTTTCCAGATCATTATTCCCAGGATTTGCATCTATGTGATGTACTTGCAAAACGGAATCTGCTTTTTTAGAATTTCTGCAGTTTTTGTCACATTTGGCACAAAAAAAGTCAAACAGTTCTCTTACATATCGAGATACTGTTTCCCACTCTGGATGATAACGCTGATCATTGGCCATTAATTGCTTCCATATAATATTTAATCATTTGTCCTTAATTAAATTTATAATCTATGAATAATGATAGCACGAATTTATTGTGGGTTTCTGCAACAAAAAATTATTTCAAACATAATTTTAGTCATAGTAAAGGAATATAATGTCTATAAGTCGTGATGAACTAATAAATATCTTATCAGTAGTGAGTTTTTTGGGCCACTATGAAAGAGAAATGCATGCAGCAGAAAAAAAAGTTTTGATGGCAATTTTTAAGGCTGCATCAGTCACCCATGAAGAACATGAAAAGATGAAATCAAGCCATTCTCTAGATGGAATGTTAAAGCACGTTCAATCAGATGATGCAAAGCATACGCTAGTAGAACTGATGGCTTTAGTTGCTGGAGCAGATGGTGTTCTTCAGGATGAAGAAAAGACGATTATTAAAAAAATTATGAAACGTGTTGGAGTTACAGACGATCATCCATATTTTGATGATGATAATCTCGATGTTGAAAATGTACGAGCAAACGTAGGAAAAATATTAAAATCTTTAAAAGAAATTTCATCCTGACTTTTAGCTAGAATTTAGATCTTCTCATAACATATAAGTTAATATTTTTATTTTACTTCTTAAACTACCAGTTAAACTTATTTCTTAGTAGGGCTTACATATAAAAAGAAGATTTCTGCACTTTGAAGTGAGCAGTTAAAGGGGGGGTAGGGACGGATATACTTTTTTATCCATCCCTTTAATTTTTTTAGACGAGGTACTTTGGATCAGATACGGTTTTCTGTTTCAAAATCTACGTGTAGTTGACTCATAACACTGTCTGCTGCTTCAGTGTAGTTATCATCTAAAGCTAGATCATTATTTAGTAAAAAACCATTGTCGTTGTATTCAACTTTTTTGATTACTCCACCTTTTTTGATGAAGCGTGCCAAAGCATCATTAATTTCTTCTTGTGAAACATCATTCACAGTTTTAGATTTCTTAGCCATTTTTACCCTAATCTTAAATAAAATTGTTAAAAATCTAATCTGAAGGTAGGATTTTAACGAATTAATTTGAAAAAACAGTTCAAAATGTTCTGTTTTTTCTAACTACCACAGATAAATATGTATAAAATTTATAACTTGTTAGCACTCACTTTAAGGGAGTGCTACCAGTTTGTCAAGCTTTTTTTTTAAAACTTAAAATTTAATTAATTTTTTAAACAGAAAAATGGTGATAAAGTTAGAAAAGGAATAAACAGTCAATACCATCTAATGCCATATGAATCAGGAGACCTATCGCTGCAATCCTTAGATAACGAGAGACGAGGCACGTGAGGTAGGAAAAAATTGCAGGCAATGAGTGTAATGGATGTGTGCCAATGCTACAACGATTGGGATCAAAAAATGGTTCAGCAAATAAATGGTCCAAATCAACTAAAATTGTAAATGCCATAATTAAAAATGGTATAGTCCATTTTTCCTGCCAAACAGTTTTTGCAACAGCAAATGGTACAAAAAATGGAAGATAATATGAATTACTGTTCGGTCCATATTTTATTTGAAATAAATATCATTTTTGGTCAATGTAAAAAAATAATTAAATTTCTTCATTCGTAAAGCAGATTACATCC
>CACFAY010000006.1 GCA_902564345.1 uncultured SAR324 cluster bacterium | reverse complement strand
AGCTGAAGAACTGGAGCAAAAGTACACTAATCATATCTTGAAAGAAATTGTTAAAAACAAAGGCCTTAATATCAAACAAACTTGAAAATATTATATAACTTAAATGACTAAAACCGTAATTAGTTCCGCAACAAAAGAGGTTATTATAGGATTTGATCAGCCTTTCGTAATAATTGGCGAAAGAATAAATCCAACCGGTAGAAAATTGCTATCAGAGGAAATGGCAAAAGGTGATTTTAGTAGAGTGGAGCAGGATACTCATGCTCAAGTAGCTGCAGGAGCACATATGCTAGATGTTAATGCCGGAATTCCTCTTGCAGATGAACCAAAAATTCTTGCTGACACAATTAAACTAGTTCAAAAAATTACAGACCTGCCTCTTTCTATTGACTCATCAATCGTTGCGGCCCTTCAAGCAGGATTGGAAGTTTATCAAGGTAAGGCCTTATTGAATTCTGTAACTGGTGAAGAAGAAAGACTTGAATCAGTTTTGCCTCTCGTCAAAAAATATGGTTGTGCGGTTGTTGCAATTTCCAATGATGAAACGGGTATATCAGAGGACCCAGACATACGCTTTGAAGTAGCAAAAAAAATAGTTAATCGTGCTAAAGATTTCGGTATTTCTAGCTCAGACATAGTTGTGGACCCACTAGTTATGCCAATCGGAGCACTAAACTCAGCAGGAATGCAGGTCATAAGGCTAGTAAGGCGTTTACAGGAAGAATTAAAAGTAAACACTACTTGTGGTGCATCTAACGTTAGTTTTGGATTACCAAATCGTAATGGAATTAACAGCGCCTTCCTAACAATGGCTATTGCCTCCGGTCTTACCTCTGCAATAACAAACCCTATACACGACTCAGTTATGCAGGCAGTAATGGGAGCTGATGTAATGATGGGGAATGATCCTAACTGTGTAAGATGGATAAAAAGATTCAGACAGCCAGTCTCTTTAAGTGAAACAGGTGGAAGAAGACAAAAAAGACGTCTTCGAGTAAAACGTACATAGTATATTTAAGATAAATATAGAAAATGAATATTAGTGTATTTGACCTTTTCAAAATAGGGATAGGCCCCTCAAGTTCTCATACTGTAGGCCCAATGTTCGCGGCAAAACAATTTTTGTTTAACTACATGGAAAAGTTACCTCTTAAAAAAATTGCTTCACTTAAGATTGAGTTATATGGGTCACTTGCTCTTACTGGGAAGGGTCATGGGACTGATAGAGCTGTTTTGATGGGATTAGAGGGGAATGAGCCTTCTTCAATTGATACAGAACAAATTCCTGTCCGTCTTGATCTAATAAATAGAAATAAGACACTTAACCTGATGAATGAGCACTGTATTCCTTTTGAAGAGAAAAACTCCTTAATCTTCAATCATGATGAATTTTTGCCTCATCATTCAAATGGAATGCGTTTCACAGTTTTTGATACTGACCGCAATGTTCTTCACGAACAAGAATTTTATTCAATTGGAGGAGGATTTATTCTGAACAGTGATGAGATCCAAAATGAAGTTGAAATTAAAACAATTCAAACTCCATTCCCTTTTAATACTTGGGAAGAACTTTTTACACACTGTGAAAGAACAGGAATGAACTGTCAGGAATTAATGTGGAAAAATGAGCAGACCTGGCGCACTGAATCTGAAATTAGGGAAGGATTGTTAAATATTTGGAGTGTAATGCAGGAATGTACAAAAAGAGGAATGGCCTCTAAAGAAAACCTACTTCCGGGGGGATTGAATGTACGCCGACGCGCTCCATTATTATACAAAGAATTAATAGAAAAACCAGACTCATCACCTTCAGAGGTTATGGACTGGGTAAGTTTATTTGCTATAGCAGTCAATGAAGAAAACGCTGCTGGTGGTCGTATGGTTACAGCCCCAACTAATGGAGGAGGCGGAGTAATTCCAGCTGTAATGCATTATTGCAGTCGTTTCAGAACAGATTTCGATGAAGACAAAATTATAAATTTTTTACTAACAGCAGGAGCAATAGGAATTTTATTCAAAGAGGGTGCTTCTATATCCGCAGCAGAAGTTGGGTGTCAAGGAGAAGTTGGAGTTGCGTGTTCTATGGCAGCAGGTGGCCTCGCTGCAATTATGGACTGTACACTTAGTCAAATTGCCAATGCCGCAGAAATTGGCATGGAACATAATCTTGGACTAACCTGTGACCCTGTAGGAGGTTTGGTTCAGATTCCCTGCATTGAACGAAACACAATGGGTGCAATAAAGGCAATTAATGCCGCAAGGCTTGCCAAGAGAGGGGATGGGAATCATATTATTTCGCTGGATAGAGTTATTGCTACAATGCATAAAACAGGGAAGGATATGCTCCAACATTACAAGGAAACCTCATTAGGCGGTCTTGCAGTTAATTTGCCTGAGTGCTAATCCTAAAGTAAAATCCCAGAAAAATGAGTAATGAACCAAAAGGAATGATCCTTGGCTTTTTAGGAGTTGTCGCATTTGGGTTAACACTTCCAGCCACAAAATTTGTGGTACCTTATTTTGATCCTATATTCATAGGATTGGGTCGAGCGGTAATTGCTTCAGCTGTAGCCGCATTTATTTTGATTGCTACAAAACAATCTAAACCAAATAGGCATCAGTTAATGCAACTATCAGTTGTTGCATTAGGGGTTGTTTTAGGATTCCCTATCTTAACAGCATGGGCAATGGAAACAGTACCAGCATCACATGGAGGCGTAGTTCTAGGAGTTTTACCATTAGCAACTGCAGCTTCAGCAGTTATAGTTTCCAAGGAAAAGCCTTCGGTAGGTTTCTGGATTTTTAGCCTGATTGGAAGTATAGTAGTTGTTACATATTCGCTTTTGCAGGGATTTGGTTCTTTCCAATTGGGAGACTTGTTACTAATTGGAGCAATTTTAAGTGCTGGATTGGGATATGCACTTGGAGGTAAACTCTCAAGGGAATTAGGAGGTTGGCAGGTAATTTGTTGGGCACTTGTGATTTCATTCCCATTTATAATTTTTCCTGCATGGATGAAAGCACCAGAAGAGGATTTCAGCAATCTTCCGCTAAATGTTCTTCTAAGTTTTTTATATTTGGCTTTAGTCAGTCAGTTATTTGGTTTTTTCCTTTGGAACAAAGGTCTGGCCTTAGGTGGGATCGCCCGAGTAAGCCAGACACAGTTAATGCAACCTTTTGTAACTCTACTTGCCTCTGCTTTTTTAATCAACGAGACAGTAAACTTACAAACAATAATATTTGCAGTATTGGTAGTTACCATCGTTGCCATTGGTAAAAAAATGCCAGTTCACTAAACCTAATCGATTAGTTATACCAGTAAGATTAAATAACAATAATTTAACCAAAAACATTTTAATCAAATGAAACCTTCCGAATCAGATTTAGAATCCCAATATCCAAAGATGCCAAGTATTCCTTCTGATATTGAAATTTCTCAGAATGCATCAATGAAAAAAATTCCAGAAATTGCTTCAATGCTAAATATTGAAATTGATGGACTTGAACTGTATGGAAAATTTAAAGCAAAAATTGAAAACAGTGTCTGGGAACAAGTTAAAGATAATCCAGACGGGAAATTAATTTTAGTTACAGCAATCACACCTACACCAGCTGGAGAGGGAAAGACCTGCACTTCTATAGGTTTGGCTCAGGCATTTGGAAAGCTCGGAATCAAGCACGCATTGGCTCTGCGTGAACCAAGTATGGGGCCAACATTTGGGATAAAAGGAGGTGCCGCTGGCGGAGGTTATTCCCAGGTTCTTCCAATGGAAGACATCAACATGCATTTTACAGGTGACTTACATGCAATAGCTGCTGCCCACAATCTTTTGTCTGCTGTGCTAGATAATTCCATGCATTTTGATAATCCATTAAAAATTGACTATGAAAAAGTAACCTGGAGACGTACAATTGATTTATGTGACAGACAGCTTCGTAACGGAGAAATTGGACTAGGATCAAAGTTTGATGGTTTTCCTCACAAAACCGGATTTGATATTGTAGCGGCATCGGAAATTATGACAATTGTAGCACTTGCTCTAGACATGGATGATTTACGAGAACGGCTTGGTAGAATAGTAGTTGCCTACAACAATTCCGGGGAACCTGTTTTTGCACGCGAGTTAGACTGTATAGGATCAATGTGCGTAATTCTGAAAGACGTGTTGAAGCCAAATCTTGTTCAAACCTGTGAGCATACACCAGTTTTTGTTCATTGTGGTCCATTTGGAAATATAGCCCACGGTTCAAACAGCGTAAGAGCTACAAGATTGTCTCTTAAACTAGCACCATACGTTGTTACAGAAGCTGGTTTTGCAGCAGATCTAGGTGCAGAAAAATTTGTAAACATAAAGTGCCGCCAGGCTGGTCTAAACCCAAATGCTTGTGTATTGGTTGCAACAGTGAGGGCGCTTAAATATCACGGAGGTGTTGAGAAAGATAATTTGAATACAGAAAATCTTGAGGCACTTAAAACAGGCTGTGAAAATTTAAGAACTCACGCAGAAAATGTTCAAAAATACGGACTACCTGTAATTGTGGCAATTAATAGATTCCCTTCCGACACGCCTGCAGAACTCGATACAGTTCGACATTATTGCGAGGAAATAGGTGTAGAATGTTCTCTCAGCGAAGTAGTCGCAAAAGGGAGTGAAGGTGGTATGGACTTGGCAAAAAAAATAAAACGTGTTGTTGATGAAAGTCCTGGTGCACCTAATTATTATTATGACGATACTGACACTATAAAGGATAAAATTCAAACCGTTGCACGGGAAATATACCGAGCAGATGGGGTTGACTATACAGAAGAAGCAGATGCTTCAATAATCCGTTTACAAGAAAACGGGCTGGCCAACTGGCCAATTTGCATGGCCAAAACCCAGGCATCTCTTTCAGATGATCCAAAAAAACGAAATGCTCCAACTGGCTGGCGCTTACAGGTCAGGGATGTGAAAGTTTCTAATGGAGCAGGATTTATTGTTGTTCTCACTGGGAAAATGATGCTAATGCCGGGAATGCCAAAACAATCCGCAGTACAAAGAATTGACATTGACTCCGAGGGGAGAATAACTGGGTTGTCATGAATTGTCTTTTTTATGAAATATGAAATATTTTAAAGTAAAAAAAAATTACTTTGGAAAGTAATAAAAAATATACAATTCGCCTACAAAACATAGTTGTATACGGATTTCACGGAGTACATCAGGAAGAAAAAACTCTGGGTCAGCGTTTTGAAATAGATCTAGAATATATGCTTAAGGATCCTCCTGATCCATGGGTAGATGAAGAAAACACTACAATTTCCTATGTAAATGCTCACAAAATTGTAAGCAGGGTAAGTTCAGAGCAATCGTTTAATTTGATTGAAACTCTTGGGAATAGAATCATTGAGGAAATGAGGCATAGATATCCTCTTGAAATGATTTTAGTTAGAATCAGAAAGCCGTCTGTACCGATTCAAGGGATACTAGATCACGTGGAAGTTGAGATAGTCTGGGATTCTAGAAAAAATTAAAATTAATTAAGTAATTGAAATTGACTGATATTTACGAATTTCTTGATACAATTGAGGTCTCATATGAACGTTTCGATCACCCTGCCGTTTATACAGTAAGTGAAGCAAAAAAGCTTTCACCGAAAATGGATGGAGCGTCAACTAAAAATCTGTTTTTAAGAGATAAAAAAGGAATTAGACATTTTCTGGTAATCGTACCTCAAGATAAGCAGGTGGATTTAAAAGAACTTTCTTCCATACTGGAAGCATCTCGATTGAGTTTCGCGTCACCAGATCGCATGAAAAAATATTTGGGAATAGAACCTGGTTCAGTAAGTATATTAGCATTAGTAAATGATCAAAAAAAAAAAGTAGAGGTATTTGTTGACAATGAACTTTGGAATTCAGAAACAATTCTTTGTCATCCATTAGTGAATACGTGTACTTTAGCCATTCCTCGTGATGGAATAATGCAATTCCTTGAAAATACTGGGCATACTTTGAGGCTTGTAGAAGTTCCTGTAAAATAATTATTTATTAAGGTCATAATAAACAAGAAGGAAAGATATGAATAGAACCGCAGACGCCATAATTGTCGGGGCAGGAGTAATTGGCTCCTCAGTTGCCTTCGAATTAGCAAAACGTGGATACAAAACATTAAACATAGATAAACTTCCAACTTCAGGATATGGATCAACTAGTAATTCATGTGCTATCGTCAGGGCACATTACTCTACATGGGATGGTGTAGCAATGGCTTACGAGGGTTTTTTTTACTGGGATGACTGGGATGATTATATCGGAGTGAAGGACGATCGCGGGATGATAAAATATATGAAAACTGGTTCCATTTTATTTAAACTTGAAGGCGAAGATCATAGTAGTAAATGCCTAAAACTATTTAAAGAAATTGGAGTTGAACACGAAATATGGGATCTCGAAAAACTCAAAGAAATGATTCCCATTTATTCCCATGATCAATACGACGGCACAACTCGACCAGATGAAGATGATCACTTTTGGGATAAGACTGGGAAAAAAATAGAAGGTGCCGTTTACACTCCAGGATCAGGATATGTAAGTGATCCCCAGCTGACTTCCCACAATTTGCAGGTCGCAGCAGAGGCAAACGGTGGTGACTTTATATTTAATAGTGAAATCACAGAAATTAGGCAGCAAAATGGAAAGATCGAGGGTGTGACTTTAAAAACAGGTGAACAAATTGACTCACCGATTGTCGTTAATGTTGCGGGACCTCATTCTTTTGTAATCAACAGAATGGCTGATGTTGAGAGAGACATGAATATTAAAACAAGAGCCTTAAGACATGAGGTACATCATGTACCATCTCCAGAGGGATATGATTTTGAAAAAGATGGATTCCATACCTCTGACGGTGACAACGGAATATACTTTCGTCCGGAAACAGGCAATACAATCCTAATTGGCAGTGAAGACCCATTATGTGATCCAAAAGAATGGATTTCTGATCCTGATAACTATAACCAGCAGGTTACAGAATCGCAATGGAAAGCCCAAGTTTACCGTTGTGCCAAAAGAATACCACAACTAAAAATCCCCTCACGAACAAGTGGTGTGGTGGATTTATATGATGTTTCAGACGATTGGTTACCAATTTATGATAAGTCTGCGCTCAAGGGTTTTTATATGGCAATCGGTTCCAGCGGTAACCAATTTAAAAACGCCCCCGTTGCAGGGCACTGCATGGCTGAACTAATAAACGCATGTGAAAATGGACAAGATCATGATACAAATCCTGTCAAAGTAAAAACTGTCTATACAGGACTGGAACTAAACATGGGATTCTACTCACGCAATCGTGAAATTAATCCTAACAGCAGTTTTTCTGTAAATGGATGAAAAATAGAGTAATAAAATTAAGCTAAAATAATGGGAAAGCACATCAAATAACAGAAATTTTTCTTATTAAATAACTATGAGTTATCAATTAAAATGCCCAAATTGTGGGAAACGAGCTGTAAGCGAATTTACTTTCAGGAGTGAATATTTGAAACGTCCTGCCCCAGATGCTGATTTTTCAGTTTGGGTAGATTATGTCTATTTCCGTAAAAACAAAATGGGGCCTCAAACCGAATGGTGGTATCACCGAAACGGTTGTCAAAGCTGGTTTTTAGCAGAACGTGACACCACAAATAATACTGACCATAAAAGCTTTTGGTATCATGAGCTGGATAATAATTCTTCTAAAAATGAAGGGGACTCCAGATGAAAAATAGGATCGATACTCATCAATACTGCGAGCTTCCTGATTTAGGAAAGGAATTATCATTCAAGTTTAACGGCAAACGCATTCAGGCGTATACAACTGACACTATTACTTCTGCATTGATTGCATCAGGACGAACACTACTGTCACGAAGCTTCAAGTATCACAGACCTCGGGGTGCTTATGACATATACGGCCAAGGACATGAATCATTGGTTACGGCCAATCATGAACCAAACCTGCTGGCTGACCGAATACTCGTACAAAACGGTATGAGTGTCAAATCGCAAAATGCCTGGCCTTCATTGGAGTTCGATATTGGAGAAATAAATGACACAATCGTTCCAATGCTTCCAAACGGTTTTTACTATAAAATGTTTCACAAACCAAAATGGATGTGGCCCATTGCAGAGAAGCAAATCCGCAAGGCCGCAGGACTTGGCAGAATAGACACTGAAGATAGAAACGCTGAAAGAAGATACGAAAAAAGATACCGTTTTCCTGATGTGTGCATTGTTGGAGCTGGCCCGTCGGGTTTGGCAGCAACTCTTGCTGCCGTTCAGGAGGGGAAACATGTTCTTTTACTGGATGACAACTCAGTGCTTGGAGGTCATTCAATTCACAGTATTGCACAGGTTGACAATTGCGAAAATTTAAATCTCAACGGTTTACCAGAGTATCAGGCCATTCAAAAATTAATTGATGAGCTTACAGAATTTTCGAACCTGGAAGTATTAGTAAACTCAAATGTGTTTGGGCTTTATGAAGATAATTTGATTGCAGCACAATGTGGACATGATTTGTTCAAGATCAGGGCTGATTCAGTTATTCTTGCGCCTGGTGCGACTGATAGGCATCTGGTTTTTGAAAATAATGATCGTCCTGGAATTATGACTGCCCGCGGAGTTGAAAGACTGATCATGCGTCATGCGGTTCTACCAGGTGAAAATGTGGTTGTGGTTACAACTCATGATGGCGGGTTTCATACCGCACTTCTTATGCATGGTGCCGGAGCAAAAATTATAGCGGTGGTTGATGGACGTGAAGATGGAAATAATGAAGGAGTTTTCGAAAAGAAAATACGCGAGCTTGCAATTCCTGTCTATAAGGGACTTACTGCTCATGTTGCAAATGGCAGAAAAAGAATTGAAAGTGTAGAGGTGGGTCCACTTTCCGGAGGTAATTCGATAAAATCATTTGACTGTGATTTGCTTATAATGGCTGTGGGTTTTAAACCACAGATAAACCTACTCTCAATGGGAAACAAGCCTCCAAAGTGGGATGCTGAGCGCCAAATTTTGCGTGTTTCCGAATTACCTTCTGGAGTATTTTCTGCAGGAGAAGTGCATGGATCAGCAGGGTTTGCTCATTTATATGCAGAAGGATTTCAGTCCGGAAAAGATGCTGCTTTAACTAAAATATCTCCCGGGAAAGTATATACTGTTAAGACTGAAAGGACTGCAGAAGAAATAATAACTGCTCTGCCTGCAGATATTGAATCTGGTGGAACACATCATTTTATATGCAAATGCATGGATGTTACAAGGACTGAAGCACAAGCATCCATCGATGAGGGATATGACCAAGTAGAATCTCTAAAACGTTACTCAAGCATGGGCATGGGGCCATGCCAGGGTAAGGCCTGCCATGAGGCAGTAGCTCGCCTTGCGGCTCAGGACACAGGACTTTCTAAACTGGATGCTGTCGTGACCACAGTTCGTCCTCCTTTCACTGGAGCTACATTTGGTTTGCTTGCCGGACGAGCACCTCATCTGTCTCCAATTAGGCGTACTCCACTACATCACTGTCACATTGATCTAGGAGTAAAATTTCTTGATGCTGGCCAATGGAAACGTCCTGATTCATACACTGCACCCCAAATAGAAGCAGGATTTATTCGTAATGGATTAGGAATGATTGATGTTAGTACACTTGGAAAAATTGAAATAAGCGGACCGGAAGCAATAAAGTTTCTACATTTTTTACTTCCAGGGAAATATGCAAAATTTGAGTTAGGGCGTACGCGTTACTCTATAATGATTGGAGAAGACGGTATCCTGTTTGAGGACGGAACTATTTCTCATATTGAAAATGGGATTTACTACCTTACCACTACTACAGGGAACCAAGATGCAATAAATTCACTTTTTCAATGGTGGCTGCTGGTGGAAGATTTTGATGTGCAGGTCAGGAATCTCAGCCTAACAAATGCAGCTGTGAATGTAACAGGAACGACAGCCAGAGATTTTCTGCAGAAACTTGTTGATATCGACATGTCAAACGAAGATTTTCCCTACATGCATTGCCGAAAGACTAAAATTGCAGATGTACCTGTTTCATTCTATAGGATTGGCTTCACCGGAGAACTGGGGTATGAAATTCATTTCCCTGCTGAATATGGTGAATCTATGTGGAATTATCTGTTAGCTGAAGGAGAAGAGTTTGATTTAAAGCCTTTTGGAGTTGAAACACAGCGTATTTTGCGTTTGGAAAAAGGTCACCTGTTACCGGGAACTGATACTGATGCCCTGAGCAGCCCATATGAAACTGGAGTAGGTTTCGCTATTAAAGATGATAAGGATGATTTTGTCGGCAAGGCGTTCTTGAAGCATTTCAAGGAACGCGGTATTGAAAACAAACTTGTACCTTACCAACTTGAAACAGACGCTCCCATTCCAGACGATGGCGTTGCTGTGCTGGATAATGGGAAAATTGCCGGACGTGTAACAAGTTCACGGCTAAGTCCTACCTTGAAAAGAGGAATTGGCCTAGCCTGGGTCAGAAATGATCTGTCGGAAACAGGCAGCCATTTCTTCATAAGATTGGCTAATGGAGAAGATGTGCAAGCCACTGTGTTGGATCATGCAGCATATGACCCCGAAGGTGAACGTTTAAAAAGTTAATTTAGGAAAGATTGGAGAACTGCCACAATTCATTTGAACAGCCTGTAGGATTTTCTGTTCCTGATTGGAAAGATTGTCAAATGCCTCAACGATCGATGGTATCAGGCAACTTGTGTCGTGTGGAGGCATTAGAACCTGAAAAGCATACAAAAGATCTTTTTAACGCTTTTTTGGAAAAAAATGATGGCTCTGAATGGACTTATTTGTCGTATGGCCCATTTGATAGCTTAGATGTATTTGAATCTTGGATAAAGCATGTCAGTAATGAGAATGATCCTGTTTACTTCGCAATCATAGACTTAAAGACAGAAAAGCCAACAGGAATATGCGCATACCTTAGGATTCAGCCAGCTAATGGGGTTATAGAACTTGGAAAGATTCATTTTTCACAATTATTGAAAAAAACAACCATTGCTACTGAAGCAATGTATTTGATGATGCGCCGTATTTTTGATGAGCTTGGTTACCGCCGGTGTGAATGGAAATGTGACTCTCTTAATGCTGCTTCGAGAAATACCGCATTGAGGCTGGGGTTTACCTATGAAGGAATATTCAGACAGGCACTTGTATATAAGGGAAGAAATCGTGATACAGCATGGTATTCTGTCATAGACAAAAACTGGCCCGTTCTAAAAAATTCTTTTGAAAAATGGCTTAGTCCAGAAAATTTTAACTCAAAAGGTGAACAAATAAGAAGGCTTTCAGAAATAAGAAATAATTTGGATGAATGAATTTAAAAAATTAATCTTCTAATGACATTTAGTATAGTGGAGATTTTATTAAGTTTTAATAAAACGTTTTCGAGCCAAAAGATGAGATTAAAATTTAAAAAAATAGATTATTCAAAAAAATACAACATCATAGTCAGATTACAAACAAGAGGAGAATGAAGTGATTAAAACAAGCCCTCTTTCAGGAATATACCGCAATCACCCAGTAAATATTTTTGAAGTTTCAGGATGGCATATTGCCGGGAATTTTGGGAATACTGAACGTGAGCAGGAGAACCTGAAAAAAAGTTCAGTCCTCGTCGACTGGTCGCACATTGGCAAAATTTCTCTTTCTCGGGGGGATGCATCAGCAGCGGCTGAAAAGATACTAAAGGGATCTTCTAAGATTGAGCCACTGAGTTCAATAGCTGATTCAAAAATGGCTATACTGAGATTGACAAAAAATGACTATCTGATTTTATGCAACCCTGGCATGGAAAAAGGTATGCTGGAGAAAATTGATTCAAAGATAACAACTGTTACTGATCAGTCGGGTTCAAACGGCTGTTTAGTATTAGGAGGCCCACGACGGGATGAGGTTCTAGAGCGTTCAACAGCAGTTGATTTGAGACGTGACAGAGTTGTCGCCGGTTCAGTGATTCAATCATCGATTCACACAATAAATATGACTCTGTATCGAACCAATAATTTTGACATCATTATGCATCCGAGGAATCTCACAGAATCGCTTTATGATGCATTGATGGATGTCGGCATTGGAGTAGGACTTGTACCAGCAGGAATTGAGACAATTCCTGTCTCATTTGAAAAGGATAAATGATGGATAAACGAATGTGGAAAAACCACGATCTGGAGAAATCCTACGATGTGGTTATAATCGGGGCAGGTGCACACGGATTGGCAACAGCATATTATTTGACCAAACTCGGCATTACAAATATTGCCGTTCTCGAACAGAAATTTATTGGTTATGGTGGCTCAGGCAGAAACACTGCAATTCTTCGTTCAAATTATCGAACAGAGGAAGGAATAAAATTTTACGACCAAAGCCTTAAACTTTATGAAAACCTGTCATTAGAGCTTAATTATAACCTGATGTTCAGCCAGCAGGGGCACTTCACACTAGGTCATTCTACAGCTGCAGTGTCGGGTTTGGTTACAAGAGCTGAAAACAACAAGGCACTTGGAATCGACAGTTACATGCTTGAGCCAAAAGAGATTAAAGAGATGCTTCCTGAGATTGATATTTCTAATCACCCTCGTTTCCCTGTAATGGGAGCGCTTTATCATCCTCCAGGCGGTATTATTCGTCATGACGCCGTAGTCTGGGCATATGCAAGAGGAGCTGACAAGGCAGGTGTGCACATTCATCAGTTGACAAAGGTAGAGGATATCATTATTGAAAAAGGTAAAGTTAAAGGAGTTGTAACTAACAAGGGTAAAATAAACTGTAAGAGCCTCGTTTCAGTTGTTGCGGGATGGAGTTCGGAAGTTTGCCGAAAAGTTGGTGTTAAATTACCTATTGTGACTCATCCACTTCAAGCTCTTGTAACACAAGGCTATAAACCTTGGCTGCATCACGTTGTAGTCAGTGGTTCACTCCACATCTACCTCAGTCAGACCGATCGGGGAGAACTTGTGTGTGGAAATGGAATTGACACATATCCTCATTATGGAATGCGATCAACTCTCGGTTTTCTTGAAAGTTATGCCGCTCATGTACTTGAACTATTTCCCGTCTTGCATAATGTTGCAGTTCAGCGACAATGGGCAGGATTATGTGACATGACACCGGATTACAGCCCAATAATCTCATCTATCGACGAAATAGAAGGTTTTTATGTCAATGGCGGCTGGGGAACATATGGCTTTAAAGCTTCGCCTGCAAGCGGTTACAACACAGCTCAAATGATAGCTCAAGGAACACCTGAAATGATTAAACCTTTCCGTTACAATCGTTTCATGGAGAATCGATTAGGCGGAGAAAAGGCTGCTGCGTCAGTAGGCAGTTGATAATTATCTATTACTGACTGTATTTCTCATGTGCTGAGTCAAAAATTTTCTGATTTTTTTCTTTCAGCTAATTATTTAAAAAATATTTAACAATATAAACTAAAGTGGAAATTATCGTACTAGTTAAACAAGTTCCTGATGTAGCACTTAATATTAAAGTGAAAGAAGGAGAAATAGTAGAGGAAGGATTGAGTTATGTTATCAGTAGTTGGGATGAGACTGCATTAGAAGCTGCATTGCAGATAACAGAAGATGTTGGAGGTGAGGTTACACTGTTAACCGTCGGACCTGACAAAGCAGCAGAATCGCTGCGAAAAGGATTGGCTATGGGAGCACATAAAGCTATCCACGTCAAATATGATCAAGCTGGAGAAACTGATTCTTATGCCTTCGCAAAAATACTCCAAAAAGCTCTTGAGGGACGCAACTATGATCTTATACTCACCGGCAGGCAGTCTCAGGACACGGATTCGGGATTAACCGCTCCAATGCTAGCAGAATTCCTTGGTCTACCACAAGTAACAAACATTATCCGCTTCAGTGATGTTTCTGAAAAAAATATCACCCTTTACCGAAAGGGCGATCATGGAACTGAAGTGGTGGATATGGTAATGCCGGGATTAGTTACAGTAAATGACAGCTTAAACGAACCACGCTTAGCTTCGATGCGCGGTATTATGATGGCAAAGAAAAAACCCTTGGAAGAAATTGATCTTGATTCTATAGGCATTACATCCGAAATGAGCGGGATCCAAGGTTCAATGACACAGGTGTTACAATTTGAAAAACCTGAGTCACGCAAAGAAGGTCAAATATTTGAAGGAGATGAAGCTGATACAGTAACGCAGGCAGTGGATTTAATGGTTGGAGAGGCTAAATTTTTAACATAATTATCTGAAAGGTTTCTGCATAACAACAAATTCATTATAGCAAGATAAAAAACAATTTTCCTAAAATTATAAATTAATTTCTATAAAGATTACATAATATGACTAAAATTCTCATTGTAGCCGAAGTTAAAAATGGCGAAATCAAAAAAAACACTCTGGAATTAATTTCATTCGCAAAGTCAGAGGGATTTGAATCGGATACTGTTCTCTTGGGGACAGGAGTATCTGTTCTTGCAGACACTCTGGCAGGTCAGGGTGCTGGTACAGTATACCTTGGAGATGATAAATCGTTAGAAATTTACAACACAGAACAATACACAGCACTTGTGTCAGATGCAATTCATCAGTCAGGAGCTACTCAAATCTGGTTGACATCTTCAGAATTTGGAAGAGACCTTACTCCACGTATAGCTGCTAGACAGTCAACAGGTGCCTTAAGCGATGTTACTAGGTTGGAATTCAATGGAGACGAAATAACCGCATATAGGCCATGTATGGCCACTAAGGCGGTTCAAAAATGTAAATTCAGCAAAGACAGTTTGCGCGTAATTAGCATACGTAGCGGAATATTTCCTGCTGATAATTCTGCTCCTTCTTCTGCAAACACAGTTTCTCTCTCCATCCCCTCTGGTCATTCACAGATAGAGGTCAGGGAAGTACAGGTTGAGGAAAGTAATGAAGTGGAGCTTAATGAGGCAAGTATTATTGTCTCAGCTGGCCGCGGAGTTGGTGGAACAGAAGGATGTGAATTCGTCAGACCACTGGCAACTGAATTAGGTGCTGCATTTGGAGCTTCACGTGCAGTTTGTGACGCAGGATGGCTCCCTCACAAGCACCAGGTCGGACAGACAGGAACAATGGTTAATCCTGATTTTTATTTTGCCATGGGAATATCTGGGGCAATTCAGCATTTGGCAGGTATGTCCGGATCAAAAGTCATAGTAGCAGTTAATAAAGACCCGGAAGCTCCAATTTTCAAAGTTGCCGATTACGGAATAGTTGGAGATCTTTTCAAAGCCATACCAGTTTTAAGAGAGGAAGTAGGAAAACGTAAGGAATAGACATAAAAGGCGTCATTAAAACCACAATGCAATTACCTAAAACCATAAAATATTGTGTTTTGCATGCACAATTTGCTAATTTTTTTTCTGAGAATTTAATATCCAGAATTTGCATTAAATATGTAAAGAGTGAGAAAAATGAAAACACATTATAGAGCTGTAGTAATCGGAGGAGGGATAGTAGGTTCAAGCACATTGTACCACTTGGCAAAAATGGGTTGGAAGGAAGTGGTTTTGCTGGAAAAAAATGAATATACCTCAGGATCCACATGGCATGCAGCTGGATTACTACCTCTTTTTAATATGAGTTACAGTGTTGGAAAAATTCATAAATATAGCGTTGACTTATACCAAGGACTTGAAGCTGAAACAGGCCAGCCTGTCAGTTTCCATAAAACCGGTAATCTTAGACTGGCCAGGAATCAGGAGAGGATGGATGAATATAGGAGATATTGTGGAACTGCTTCCACAATAGGAGTACCATTTGAAGTGATTGGTCCTGATGAGATCAAAAAACTTTGGCCATTTGCAAAAGTTGATGATCTTGAGGGCGCACTTTATCATCCAGATGACGGTCATGTTGCTCCGGTTGATGTAACAATGGCACTGCTCAAAGGTGCAAGAACTAATGGTGCCGAAGCTTACACAGATGTAGAAGTTTCTTCCATTTCACAGAAGCCTAATGATGAATGGGTTGTAAGTACAAACAAGGGTGACATCACATGTGAAGTCGTAGTTTCTTGTACTGGAAATTACGCACGACAAACTGGACGAATGGTAGGCCTTGAGCTCCCTGTCGTACCTGTTGAACACCAGTTTATTGTCACAGGACCAATACCTGAACTGGTCGAGTATAACCGCAGTGGGAATCCGGAAATGGCAGTTTTACGTGAAAGCGACGCATCATATTACATGCGGCAGGAGGCAGATGGGCTTATTCTCGGACCATATGAGAAGGGTGCACCGTGCTGGGCCCTTGATGGAGTCCCCGAAGGATTTGGACAAGAACTATTACCCCCTGATCTTGAACGACTTGAGCCTCACATAATTGCTGCGGGAGAACGTGTGCCATTATTCGAAACTGCAGGAATTAAAGACCATATCAACGGGCCAATAGCTTATACACCCGATGGCAATCCAATGGTAGGACCAGCATGGGGATTGAGAAATTTCTGGATATCAGAAGGTCATAGTTTCGGCATTACTGCAGCAGGAGGTTCGGGTAAACATCTTGCTGAATGGATAATTGAAGGTTCTCCTAGCATTGATATGATGGGAGTTGACCCTAGACGTTTCAGTGCTGAACAGTCTACACGTGATTTCATCAAAGCTAAAAACGAAGAGTGTTACGAACACGTATTTATAATACACTATGATTTTGAAGAAAGACCAGCAGCACGCCCTGCCAAAACAAGCCCAGTATATGAGCGTCATAAATCACTTAATGCCGCATTTGGTCAACGCTATGGATGGGAACGTCCAAATTGGTTTGCGCCCGAAGGAGAGGAACCTTTTAATAAATACAGCTTCCACACTCATCGTACAAACTGGTTTGAAAGAGTAGGTGAAGAAGTAAGGTCAGTTCGGGAGAATGTTGGTCTGCTAGATTTAACACCTTTCACCAAACACGAAATTTCAGGGCCAGGTGCAGAGGAATTTTTGAACAAAATGATAGCAAACCGTCTTCCCTCCAAGCAGGGAGGAACAGTCTTGGCTCATGCCTTAACTAAAACAGGCGGAGTAGAATCGGAGTTTACTATTACCAGAGAAAAGGATAAGTTTTTTGCAGTCAGTTCAGGAGCTGCGGAGCGTCATGATCATGATTTACTTCTTCGCAACATGCCTCGTGATGGAAGCGTAGCGTTGAAAAACATAACTCTTGATTATGGAACATTGGTTGTTTGTGGACCCCGATCTCGTGATTTACTTTCAAAAATTACTGATGCTGATATGTCCAATGAGGCTTTCCCATGGCTGACATCACAACGTATTTCAATAGCTGACATACCTCTTATGGCAATGCGTGTAAATTTTGTAGGCGAACTTGGGTGGGAATTGCATCATCCTATTGATCAACAAATCCAGTTGTTTGATTCAATTGTTGAGGCAGGTGCAGAATTCGATTTAACTCACTTCGGGATGTATGCAATGGAATCAATGCGCGTAGAAAAATCTTATCGCATGTGGGGTGCTGATTTAACACGTGAGTATTCTATCTTAGAAGCAGGATTAGACAAGTTTGTACAATTCAAAAAGAATGATTTTGTTGGTAAACAAGGACTGCTTAAGCAAAAAGAAACTGGAGTTCCTCAGGAATTTATTACACTCGAAATAGACACAACTGATGCAGATGCAATGGGCAGCGAGCCTGTTTTCCTTCCTGGCAATTCAGACTTGTCAGGTGAAATGATTGGACGCGCAACTTCAGGATGCTTCGGTCACAGTATCGGGAAAAGTCTTGCTCTGGCTTATATCAGAAAAGGTTACAGTGAGACTGGAGCCCAACTTGAAATTGAAATACTTGGTGAACGACGTCCTGCCCGGGTAATTAATGAATCACCCTGTGATCCAGAAAATAAAAAATTAAGGGCATGACAACGCATTGACTTGAAAATTTTTAATTCAAGCTTCTAGTTACCCTCCACAATAAGTTTCATAAATGCCATTAGATACTTGGCTGACCTACGCTTTAGTAATATCAAGCTTTTTGCTAATACCGGGTCCAACCATTCTGCTTGTGATCAGTTACTCATTGATTCGCGGCAGACAGGCAGTTTTTGCTCTTCTCTTGGGAGTGGGGCTGGGAGATGTTGTCGCTATGTTACTTTCATTCATAGGGGTGGGACTGCTTTTACAGACAGTTTCGATAGTATTTCAATTTTTTAAGTGGATCGGAGCCGCATATTTGATTTGGCTGGGAATTAGAATGTGGAGAAGTGAATCATAATCACTAGAATTGACAGAAAATATAGATACCGAAGTATGGCATGCAATAATGGCTAACGCATTTGTAATAACAGCACTTAATCCAAAAAGCATTGTATTTTTTCTGGCTTTTTTACCCCAGTTCATAGATTCTGGAAAATCTTTTATAACACAGTCCCTGATTTTGGGATCAACCTTCCTTGGGCTGGCTCTTCTATCAGTCCTTTTATACTCCCTGCTATCTAGCCTCGTAGGGCAGCATATGCGGCTTCCCCTTATACATCTTTGGACTAATCGAATTGGAGGAATTTTATTGATTGGAGCAGGAGGAATGATTGCTTTTAAATAGTGGGATCAAAATAATTTTACAGTATTTTAAAATATTTTTGACGTCCATCTTTATTTTTGTTCAGCGGTTCAATCATGAAATAAAATAATTCAAAGTTAATTTTTGTTTTGAATTTTAACCTGTGGGATCCTAATTCTCATTCCTGCCGTTGACTTACAATTGCCAACCAAGGCTGAAGCTCCCTAGGCTTTCCAGAAGGACGATAATAATGGTATAATATTTTGAATCCGTTTTTCTTAAGATAGATCTCACTTTCTTCAAATTCCATGTAATGGCCGTAACGTTGTCCCTGCCATCCCTCTGTACAACCCCTTGGATTGGAAGAAAATAAAATCCCTCCTTTTCTTAATGCAGAGTGTATTTCTTTAAGCACCCTTGAAAGTTCAAGGCTTGGAACATGAAAAAGTGAAGCATTAGCAAAAACTCCATCGAAACTGTTATCTTCAAGTTCAAGATGTAAAAATTTTTGATGTAGAATAGGGAATTTGCTTAATTTTTGAGTCATTTTGCAAAATTCTTTGCTCCCATCCAATCCTGTAGGCCTGTGTCCCATTTGTTTAAAAACATTTAAATCTCTTCCTGGGCCACATCCAAAGTCAAGAATATCCAATTGCTTACCCTTGGGAAGTGCGCCAAGAAATGCCGCTATATTTTGACTTACATCATGATCCTTTGTTCCAATTCTAAAAGACTCCGCATTTTCCTCATAATGCCCAATAGTTAGATTTTCTATTTCTTCCAAATCAACATGTGAATTATTTTTCAGCATCAGTAAACTTTATAATTATTAGAATTTATCAAAATGGGAGTAAATATTTGTTTATTTAATTAATTCTACTAACTTCGCAGAAGACCTCGTTACAACAAGCACCATCCTCAATATCTGTACGGATGTCAGCATCAAGCAGCGCATTTACAGTTTGTTCAGACTTACTTGCAGATATCCATGTGCCCTTGGGTGTATACAGGACTCCAGGCAAGACTGAATCTGTAATACGTGCGATAAGAAAAGTCTCACCACGCTCGTTATGAACTTTTACATTGTCACCATCAGAAATACCGCGAATCTTGGCATCTAATGGATTAATCTCCAATTCTTCTTGTCCTTCCGAAAAAATACATCCGCCAAAAGTCGCATTGGTCCTCTTCGAGGAAGAGGGTGAGATTATCAACAAAGGATATTTTCGCTCTACTGGTTCGAAGCGTGGAAGACCGTATCCGAATCTTTCTTCCAGATCTTGGCTAAACAGTTCAATCTTACCTGATTTAGTCTTAGGAAAGACAGTATCACAAAGAATTAAATCCGCACCTTCTTTGGTACTCATTGCTATAGCCTTTTCTAAAGGCAACTCACTAGGTCTATATCCATTAAGTCTTGGATCTCCTTCGTCAAACGCAGCGTCCATCAATTCAGCATCTGTTTCCTGGAAGATCTGATCGTTGAAACCAAACCTTGCGGCAAGACGACGGAAGATCTCCGTATTCGGTAAAGACTCACCTACACAAGTTATTACAGGCTCAGCTCTTTGCAGATAGTTATGACCATAAGAGCCATATATATCGTTGAATTCGAAATGACTTGCTGCCGGTAAAACCACGTCACAATAGGACATGGAGTCAGTCATGACAACGTCACTACCTGCAATGAACAGATCCTCCTGGGCCAAAGCCCGGCGCATCCGATTTTGATCTGGATGTGTGACAACTGGATTGTGGTTGTATATGAAAACCGCCTTTATAGGTGGTACCATAGATTTCTTCAGCAATACTTTAGATGTGTCGACAATGTTAATTGTCCTTGTTCCTTCAGGTATAAGATCGGGTCTTTCGAGTCGTTCAGTTGATCTCGGAAAGGAATTTCCTGGTTTGGCGAAGACACCTGCACCCATCTTACCGTGATTTCCAGTAAGTGCTTGCAAAGCCATAGCAGCTCGAATTCCAGATCCACCACTATGGCCGCGTTCCGGTCCATTACCAACAGAGATACTAACTATATTGGAATCTTTGTACCATTCGGAGAACTGGTTAAAGATCTCGTAATCGATACCACATTTTTCGGAAACCATTTCTTTTGTATAAGTTCGTGCGTTATCCATATAGGCTTCATAGCCATCGACCCACTTATCTATGAATCCCATTTTGTGAGCGCCGCGCTGCTCCAGTTCTGTGGACATCGCTAATGCTAGAATAACATCAGTCCCTGGCTGAATCTGGATGAACAAGTCAGCTTGTTCAGATATTCGTGTCCTCTTAGGATCTATTACAACCAGTTTTGCACAATGATTCTCCCGTGCAGTTTTGATTACCCTCGCCAGATGAAGATTGGAAACTGTGACGTTGTTGCCCCAAATAATAATTAGATCAGAATGCCGCATCTGCTCAGGAGGCATTCCAGGAACATCACCATAAAGGCTATTGTAGGCTGATTCACGTACAAGACCACAAAGTTCTCCACGAGAGAGCAAGGATGCACCAAGCTTGTGAAAAAAACGGCGGTCCATAGATGCGCAAGCAAGCTCACCATGCGGCCCAGCGTAATTAAGCGGCATTACTGTTTGGGGTCCATACTTAGCCATAGCAGAAGTGAATCCCTCATGCACAAGATCTAAAGCTTTTTTCCAGGAAATAATTTCGAAATGATTACCTCCGCGTGGACCAATACGTTTTAGAGGATGAGAAAGACGTTTCGCTCCGTGTACGAAATCCGGGTAGGCACGCATAACTTTACTGCAAATTACTCCGGCTGTATAGGGATTGGCTATCGAACCACGTACTTCTAAGATATGCTCGCCATTGGTCTTTACTGACAAACTGCATGTATCAGGACAATCTAACGGACAGACACTCGGCTTTGTTTCGATGATATTCTTATTCTTTATCAACGTGCTTAAACTAAAAGTAGAATTTAAGTATTTTATAATTTTAATTTACAAAGTTTTAGAGACTGGATTTTACCAAATTACATTTTTGTTCCTAAAGTTCCCTGTCAGTCTTTGCTGCAAAGATAAAATCGCTTTCTGTTAATCCATCTATTTTGTGAGTCCATATTGTTACTTTTACTTTTCCCCATGTAAGGAAAATATCCGGATGATGATCCTGATTCTCAGCAAGTTCTCCAACTTTAATTGTAAAATCAAGCGCCTCTTTAAAATTTTTAAATGAATATTCTTTTTCCAGATGGTGCTCGTTAATTATATTCCAATCATTTTTTAATTTATCCTGCAGTTCTTTTAATTGAGTGCCTTTCAGTGGTGGGACACCGCCTCTGCACGGAACACAGGTTTTTTTAGCCAAATCGGTCATAATAAAGTTATTATTTAATATTTTGTTAGTAATAATTCCTTAAGAGGTTGATAGTAAGTATATAAACAAATATCCCTTCCAGCAATCAGAGTTCCATCTCTATATCAGGACATAACTAATATTTTCTACCAAAAAAAAAGTTTTCCAGTCTAATGGCAGCTATCCATTGGAACAGGCATTAATTCTGCTTTCAAGTATAGAGGATGTGCTGGCTCACCGGACTTGTTCATTTGAATGCAATGTAATTGATCCAATGAAGTCAAAATTTTTTCAGAACGATTTAAGAATTTCCCATAGTTACCCCATGCAGCAACTTTTATCACAGCTTCTTTTGCTATTTCATGAACCCATAAATCATTCTCCTTCCCAACAGGTTCATGGTATGCCTTAAGCTCAGTTGGAGAGGTTGCACGAAACCCAAAAAGATTAGCTACTAATACTCCTCCATATCCCCATGAACGGGCAAAACTTATGCACCGGATTATCGTAGGATCATTTGAATTTTCATCAGCAGTCGATGGATTCAAACCAATTATCATGGCAAGGGATTTATTCCCATCCCAAATTCGCCAGAGCGCGTATCTATATTTTCTACAATCAGAAAAAACAGCTCCCGATTTTGAGAATAATTGTCGCATCATCTCTTATTTTTTTAATGAATAGTACGAAAAGTTAGATTTATCCTCTCACCTTTTAAATTCTTTCTTTTTGGAATCTGGTGCAGCCAATTGTGCTGAGTTTTGCCTTTCATCAGTAAAAAACTGCCATGCTTAAGTAAAATTTTTTGTTTCAGATCACGATCATATTTGTGTTTCATTTGAAATTCTCTTGCTTCACCAAGACTCAAGGACCCAATAACAGGGTTTTTACCCAATTCAGGCTCATCATCGCTATGCCATAATACACTGTCTGAACCTGATCGATATAGATTCAGTAAAACACTGTTATATTTTGTTTTGGAAATTGTTTCAATTTTTTCTCTGATTTTTAGCAGAGGTGAATTCCAAAGTCTGGTTTGTAGTTTAATTCCTGAATACTCATATGATTTATTTGGATCACCATACCATGCGGTAAGTCTTGGTACATCATGTACTACTCCATATATCTTTATCTTGTGTTTTTCCCATATAATACTTGTTTTAAGAGAGTCAAACAGCTGATCCGCTTCCTGATTGGACAGTAATGAAGGATACAGAAAAACTTCTGCATCGGGGATATCTATCTCAGAACAATATTCGCAACCTGCATTGCTATGAGAAAATAGGTCGTATGTTATCATAAGTTAGAAATGATGATCTCTTAGGTGTAATTCAGTTAGATCGCAATTTATAACGCTGTATCTTACCTGTAGCAGTTTTTGGAAGTTGTTCTGCAAAGTTAAACCATCGAGGATATTTGTAAGGAGCAAGTCCCGATTTACAGTGTACTAGCAATTCAGCAGTTACAGATTCAGTTTCTTCATCAGAATCATTAAGGACCACATGCGCCTCAGGCTTGATCAATCCTGAATCGTCTTCACGTCCCACAACTGCGGCTTCCAGTACTTTTGGATGCTCTACCAGCCTAGCTTCAATCTCAAATGGGGAACACCATATTCCACCTACTTTCATCATATCATCACTTCGTCCCCCATAAAAATAGTATCCTTCTTCATCTTGATGATACGAGTCTCCAGTATGCAGCCATCCACCCTCAATTGTCTCAGCAGTCTTCTGCTCATTATTCCAGTAGTATTTACAGGTTGAATCTCCACGAATTAATAGACGACCCTCCTCACCCTGTGAAACTTCTTTACCGTTTTCATCAACAATTTTTGCATCATACCCCGGCACCATTCTTCCACTGCTCCCTGCTCTGATATCATCCGGACTATTTGAAATGAAAATATGCAATGCTTCTGTGGACCCAATTCCATCGAGAATGTCCGTTTTCGTATGTTCTTTCCATCGGCGAAGTATATCAGCTGGCAGGGCTTCACCTGCAGAAACTGCGATTCTAATCGAAGAAAGATCTGGGATTGCATTAGAACTGTCTGAACCTGATTTAAGTTCCTTCAACTGTGCCGCATAAAGGGTAGGAACTCCAAAAAATATTGAAGGCTTAAATTGCTTTATTATATCAAAAGTTGACTGAGGAGTTGGACGTTCTGGAAATAAAATGCAGGAAGCACCAGACCATAAAGGAAATGTCATCGCGTTTCCCAAACCGTAAGCAAAAAATAGTTTTGCAGCTGAAAAACAAACATCTTCTTCTCTCACTCCAAGAGTGTTTATACCGTAATGCTGACTTGTTACCACCATGTCACGATGACTGTGGACCACTCCTTTAGGTTTTCCTGTAGTTCCGGAAGAATAGAGCCAAAAACAATCATCATTTACAGATTTAGGTGCTGCATCAAGTTCTAATGAAGCTGATTGTAACTGTTCCAAAAAGCTTCCAGAAACACCTTCAGTAAGACATGAATGATCTGGACTCCTAGAAACTTGAGCTAAAGCTGATTCTACTTCAGTCTTGAATTCCGGGGAGTAGAAAACTGCAGCACACTCTGAATCCTCAATAATATGCGAATAATCATTGCAACGGAACAAAGTGTTAAGCGGGACTGGAATAAAACCCGCCTTGATTGCCCCCCAGAATAAGTAGAAGAATTCTGGAGAGTCTTTAACCACCATCAGAATCCTGTCACCAGGATCTAGGCCAATGCTTTTGAGTACATTCCCAGATTGATTGACCCGCTCAAAGAGCTGTCCATAAGTTACTTTTTCTCCTGAAGTTGTATGTATTATAATTTTTTCCCTCCTGCCTTCATCAAGGTGCCGATCAATAAAGGGAACGGCAACGTTAAATTCGGACGTAAATTCAATCTTTGCTGGTCTGGAAAAAGTATCAATAATTACAGTGTTTTTTCCCATTTTTTTCGTAGTTAATATCTAAGCAATACCTAATTGAAACGCACATAGTCAAACTCAAAAGATTGACGATTAATCCTGCCTTTAGGTGGAGCAATCCATCCAGCTATTTTCCCTGGTTCAATAACTGGTTTCATTAAAGACTGTACAAATGATTGATCGCTTTCTGAAGGAATCCATTCAAATTTTCGTTTTTCCCATTCTTGCTGAGAAATAATTCTTCCTTCTGGGTTTACTTTAATATTTGAAAAATGGCCTATATTTCTGTTAAAAGCTCGGTGGGGGAGTTCAAAACGAAATTCATGACCTGAATTTTCAATTATTTTATTCCACCTTCTTATCCCTAAATCGCAGTCTGCAATGTAGTCATCACGAAGACGTTCATTTATGGCATTAAGTGCAGGAGTTTCGTTTATAAATATTTGTTCTTCACTAACTTGAAATACTGGGTAACTTGCATCATGAAGTAAATGATCATCATTAATCCTTGCTTCGTTCAACCGACCCTTTAGTCCTGTATTAAAATATGTTGCCGCGTTAGTAGAAATCTCTTGGCCAAATAAATCAGTGGAAACACTAAAGTGAAAATTGAGATATTTTTGCAGAGTATGAAGATCGATTCCTCCATATTCTCTAACATCAAAAGTATTATATTCATTCATTAATTCACAAGTTCTCTGAACTATTCGCCCCACCCCGCTTTCTCCTACAAACATATGGTGTGCTTCTTCAGTCAGCATAAACCTGCATGAACGTGACAATGGATCAAATGCTGACTCTGCCAGAGAAGCCAACTGAAATTTTCCGTCACGATCAGTAAAATATGTAAACATAAAAAAAGAAAGCCAGTCCGAAGTATTTTCATTAAAGGCCCCCAAAATACGGGGTTTGTCTTGATCACCGGAGTGTCTTTCCAGAAGGGAATCTGCTTCTTCCCTACCATCTCGTCCAAAGTACGCTTGTAATAAATAAACCATTGCCCACAAATGTCTTCCTTCCTCAACATTTACCTGAAATAGATTTCTTAAGTCATATAATGAAGGACATGTTTTACCCAGATGCCTCTGTTGCTCAACTGAAGCTGGCTCAGTATCACCCTGAGTTACTATCAAGCGTCTCAGCTCTGAACGATATTCACCAGGGACCTCTTGCCAGACAGGCTCTCCTTTGTGCATACCAAAATCAATTTTCCTGTTGGGGTCTGATGGAGTAAGAAAAATCCCCCATCGATATTCAGGCATTTTAACATAATCAAAATGGGCCCATCCCTGTTTTTCTACGCTTACGGCAGTCCGCAGATAGACATCGAACTCAGAACTATAATTAGGACCAAGTTCTTCCCACCAGTCAAGAAATTTTGGCTGCCAATTTTCCAATGCTCGCTGCAGTCTTCTATCACTGCTTAAATCAACATTGTTAGGTATTTTCTCATTATAATTAATGGTCATATAACTGAAATATAATATTAATTTTAATTAAAAACCAATTTGATTTTGATTGTACAAGACAAATCAAAGATCAAAAATAATTTTATATGTGAACTCTTAAAATGATAAAGTGAGAGTCATTTAATTAAATAAAAATAGGTTAGGATTAGCTGAAAATTTTAAAATGTACTCAAAGTTAGGATTATTTTTCAAAACTTAACCTACAAAAACATTAATGAATTATTATAAGATTTTAAACACGCTCCTTATTATAATAGGCCAATTTACCCGTACCATATAGCTTTAATGCTCCATTTTCCCCTGCTGCATTTGGTCGCTGGAAAATCCAGTTTTGCCAGGCGGATAATCTCCCGAATATTTTTGTTTCAAGTGTTTCCGGCCCTGCAAATCTTAAAGAAGCTTCCATGCCAGTTAATGCGTCAGGTGAAAAACTTGTTCTTTCTTCAATGGCGATTCTAACTTCTTCCTCCCAGTCTATATCATCTGGAATAAAAGTTACCATTCCTGACTCAAATGCTTCTAATGCTGGAATGTCTTTTCCTCTATGGTCATGAATTTTTTTCACTTCCTCGGGTTGGTTCAGAAATCTAGTCTGCAAGCGGGTTAGGTCATTGCACATTGGCAAATTTCCAAAATTCATTTTAGTTGTTCGCAGCACCGCAGGAGAATCATTACTATCTTGTAAAGTTCCGTCAAGCATATAGCTCCTGTCCGCAGCAAAAACCAATTCTAGCAAAGTTCCAGCAAAGCAACTGCCTGGTTCTACAAGCGTGACTAAGCTACGAGAAGCAAGATCAAGACGTTTCAGTACTCGTTTGAGGTATTGAATTATCTCATTTATTAGCCAATGATTTTTGTGTTTAATTAAAATATCATCCACATCTGCTACACTATCAATATCTCCCACTGAGCGGAAAACCCAGGTACCTAATTCCAGTTCATTGAATGATAGGTGTATAATTGCATCATCAAGATCCCTTGCTAGAGCTAGAGGCCAGTATTTATCTCCTAATATTGCAATGCTTTCAGGATCCATTGGTAAATCTCCAGAAGGCCCTTTTATCGTCAGATTTACAACTCCTGTCTTACGATCTAAAGTTATCAAAATGTTTTCATATGTTATGCTATTATCATTAAACTCCCTTGTAAGATCAGTTAGATCAATTCCTTTTAAGCTTGCTGGCTTGTTAGATTTCTCTGAAATTTCCATTGCCCGTTTTTCAACTGTTTCAGAAAATTTAGAGCGTGGAACAAGTTCGTCAATTAGTTTCCATTGCTCTGCACGATTACCTCGCAATCCTTCCGCAATGGTGCAAAAAAAATCAGCATGATCACGCCTCACATTTCGCTTATCCACAATCCTCGTCAGCCCACCAGTACCGGGAAGTACTGCAAGCATTGGAACTTCAGGTAATGAAATAGCGCTAGAACCATCATCTACCAGCAAAATATAATCCGATGCCAACGCAAGCTCGTATCCCCCCCCTGCAGCAGCACCATTAATGGCGGCGATATAAGTCTGTCCTGAAAATCTAGTTGAGTCTTCAATTGAATTTCTTGTTTCATTTGTGAATTTACAGAAATTTACCTTCTGCGCATGAGACAAAAGACCAAGCATCTTAATATTCGCACCTGAACAAAAAACTTTATCCTTGGAAGAAGTAATTACTACTACACTGACTTGTGGATATTCAAAACGTAAACGCTGTATTGCGTCATTAAGTTCAATATCAACTCCAAGGTCATAAGAATTAAGTTTTAATTTGTACCCTTTATAAAGACCGCCTTCTTCACTAACATTAAGAATAAGTGAAGCAATTTGGCCCTTTATTTCCAAAGTCCAGTGTTGATATTTTTTAGGATTAGTATTGAAATTAATCATTTTGGGGAATAATTCCAATTATGAGTGCAATGTAACATTCATAATTTTAAATTTCTTTTGATTATGGAGATTAAAATTACTACAATCATATTAACAGGAAGACAAATACCAGTCTACTTTTAAGCAAAATTTCACCACTAGAAATTTAATCATACACACCATTACAACTCTCTGTAAATGAATAAATGGAAATTATGAGGACACTGAATTTATGAAAAAACGTGTTTCTTTTCATACTTTGGGTTGTCGTCTAAACCAATATGAAACTGAAAGTTTAATCCGCAACTTTAAGCAGAATGGTTATACCGTTATTAATGAAACAGAAAAGGCAGATGTCTGCGTAGTAAATACTTGTACTGTTACCGAACAAAGCGACTCAAAAAATCGACAGCTTATTAGAAGACTGCACCGTCAAAATCCTGAAGCAATAATTGCAGTCACTGGGTGCTACGCACAAATGAACCCCGATACTTTAGCGGGCATTGAAGGCGTTAAAATTGTTCTAGGGAATCAAGATAAAATGAAGATTACTGAATACCTGAAAAATCTGAAACTTAATGATTATCCTTTAATTGTTAGGCCAAAAATAAGTAGGAAAACATTTGCTACACCAGTATTTTCAAAAGACGAAAAATTTAAAATAAAAAATTTTTCAGAAGATCGCCAAGAATTCAAGGCAAAGGAACTAAAAAGATTAAAATATGGACAAGAAACACGTCTTGAGGTAGGTATAAAAAATACACGAGCAATGTTAAAAGTTCAGGACGGTTGTGATTTCATGTGTACATTTTGTATCATTCCTTTTGCTAGAGGACGTTCACGCATTCGTGAATTAGAAAATTTAAAGGATGAAGCCAAAATGCTTATTTCGGAAGGGGTTCGTGAAATAGTAATAACGGGTGTAAATATAGGGACATACGAGACTGAGAAAGAAAACATTATTGGAGTCGTGGATTTTCTTAATAATCTCTCAGGATTAGAGCGTATCCGCATCAGTTCAATTGAACCAACGACTTTTCCAAAGGTTTTTTTTGAGTATATGTCTGATCCACAGCACAAACTAGTTCCATTTTTCCATCTTCCCTTGCAGTCGGGATCTGATTCGGTTTTACAAAAAATGCGACGCCGTTATACGTCCGCCCAATATGCTGATGAGGTATGGGAAGCATATGAAGAAGTCCCAGATATATGCATCGGTACTGATGTGATGGTTGGGTTCCCTGAAGAAAGCTCAGAAGAATTTGAATGTACAAAAAATTTGTTGGAAAAACTCCCTTTTGCTTATTTTCATGTTTTTCCTTTTTCTAGGCGAAAAGGTACAACGGCTTACACTATTAAAAATCAGGTATTGCCATCAGTAAAACAAAAAAGAGGAGATATTTTGAGAATACTTAGTGCTCAAAAAAGACATAAATTTCATGACCAATTTCTGGGAAAGATCAGAAAAGTACTTTGGGAATCTCCTGATTCTAAAGGAAATATAAGTGGTTACACAGACAATTATATAAGAGTAATACTGACTGAAAAAGGATGCTATGATTTTCAGAATAAAATTTTGACTACAAGACTATTAGCACATCAGGGACAAAATGTTGTGGGTGTGAATGTAGTAAATTAAAAAGTCATGTTAACAATTGTCAGTTGGAATATTCAGTACGGTAAAGGTTCTGACCAACGTATTGATTTAAGTCGCATAGCAGAAACTATTCACAAAGATAAATTACCTGATGTGATTTGTTTTCAGGAAGTCTCAAGAAACTATCCCTCTATCAGTGAGGGGGCTGATCAAGTAAAGGAACTTGAACGCTTTTTCCCAGATTATGAATCATTTTTTGGAGCAGTTCATGATCGTTCCGCAGGCAAAGGGGAAAATCGAAAACAATTTGGGAACCTTGTTTTATCAAAGCTATCACCCTTACAAGTTCTTCATCACCTGCTGCCATCTCCTGCTGATCCAAAAGTAAAATTCATGTCAAGGCAGATAACAGAATTAATAATACCTGTAAAAACAATTAATCTACGCGTAATGTCTACTCATCTTGAATTTTTTTCAGAAATACAGCAAATGGCTCAAATAAATCGCATACGCGAAATTCATAATGAAGCATATTACCAATTTCACTACCCTAGTAAAGACATGCCTGACACTCCATTTGAACTCGTAAGACGCCCTGAAAAGACTGTCATCTGTGGTGATTTTAACTTTACTCCATACAGCAAACCTTACTTAAGTATGATAGCAGAGTTTTCTGAAAATAAAATGGACCTTGTTGATGCATGGGCATCGCAAAAGGGGAACAATTCCCATATTCCAACCTGCGGAATTTTTGATTTCAAACAATGGGGAATTGGCCCTCATTGCAGAGATTATTTTTTCGTAAGTCAAAGCCTAACAAAGAAAATAAATCAAATCTCGGTAAATACTGAAACAAATGCCTCCGATCATCAACCAATTCGTTTAGTTATAAATGTATAATGAAACGAATTATAAATATTCTTTTAACTTTTACTTTTGCAGGATGTACAGGTTCTCTCCCATTAGAAAACAACCAACGAACTGAAGATGGATATTTAGTTTCATGCCCACCTCACATTTTTTATTGCTACCGTAAATCTGATCTTGTTTGTCATCGAGGATATCGTGTGATGTTAGTTTCGATTTCGGAAGAGATTCCAGAAATGTTTATCAAATGCAACTGAAAGTTCAGGATCATCATACATTGGAATATTTGTTATAAAAAACGTAAAAACTTAAAATAGTATGGTGTGCTGATTGCACAATTTGAAAAAACAAAAAAAGAAAGAACTTTTTTTCCTAATGGGCTTGCATTATTTGTTTAAGCTTCATATTCTCAACGGGTTGTCTAATCATTAATCACAATTTTTTTTTTAAATTGTTAAACATAAATACGGACAAGCCGCTTAAAGATAATCTTTATAAAGATTTTCTGTTGTTATTCAGGTGAAAATGTCTAATGTCAGCCCGTACACACGGGTTATTGAAGAATGTCTGCATTCACTTTCTGACGATAAAGCGGATGGATGTGCATGCGATACAAAACAGGTAATGCAGTTGCTTATAAACATGCTCCAGGGAAGAATGCTGGAACATATAAAAGAACGTGTAAGCAACTATTACAAAATTGAAAAGGACGCCCTTAGTGAAGAATTTTCTGTTTGCCTAATTGAGGTTTTTGCAGAAATATTTAGTTTGTTACGCAACAAATTTGAAGAAATGCCCTGGTTAGTGAATGATATAGCAAAGCGCATTGTAGAGGCAGAAACTAAGAATGGATCAAAAACAGAAAGAGGTATTAATCAACTTTATTTATCTATATTCTGTAAATATTTCGAATATAAAAACATTGAGAAAATAATCTCTACACTTCAGTCTGATCCCCGTATACAGCATGCCATTATTTCTGCGAATACAACTTCAACTATTTCCAATTCAGTTCAGTTTCCTTCGATATCGAGAAGTTCAGTACATTAAAATCTTCATTTAAGATAGACTTCAACAAATTCAACTACAATTCAAACAAATTTCGTTTTCAATGCATAAATTTGTCGCAAAACTAACTATGTGCAAAAAATTAGGATTTTCCTAAAGCTTGAAGCATCTTAATTCCAATTTCATCAAGGGATTTAATCACATGGATTCCAGCTTCTCTTAAGGCATTCATTTTTTCTTCTGCAGTTCCATGTCCTCCTGAAATAATAGCTCCAGCATGCCCCATCCTTCTTCCGGGAGGAGCAGTTTGTCCTGCAATGAAACTGACTATGGGTTTAGTTACATTATTTCTCGCGTATTCTGCTGCCTGTTCTTCTGCATCTCCCCCTATCTCACCAATCATAACTATTGCTTCGGTCTGCTCGTCCTGTTCAAACAAACTCAGACAGTCAATAAAATTTGTTCCATTAACTGGGTCCCCCCCAATCCCAACACAGGTTGATTGGCCCAAACCAATACGAGTAATTTGGCCTACAGCCTCATAAGTAAGAGTTCCCGATCTTGAGACAATTCCAATTCTCCCTTTTTTGTGAATTGCACCAGGCATAATACCAATTTTACTTTGACTTGGAGTTATTATTCCTGGACAATTTGGGCCAATCAACCGACATCCCTTTTTACGTACAAAGTAAACGGCCTGTACCATATCAATTACTGGTACCCCTTCGGTAATCGCCACAATTAAAGGCACTTCAGCAGCTGCTGCCTCAATTATTGCATCGGCAGCAAATGCAGGTGGGACCAAAATCATTGAGGCATTTGCGGCAGTTGCTCTAATCGCTTCAATTACGGAGTTGAAAATTGGAACTCCTTCAAAATTCTGTCCACCTTTTCCAGGAGTTACACCCGCCACAACGTTTGTACCGTAATCAATGCAGCCTTTGGTATGGAGCATTCCCTGAGAACCAGTAATTCCCTGAATCAATAGTTTTGTATTTTTATCAATTAAAATGGACATCTTTAATCTAACTTAGTTTTTAAAACTACCAAACGCATCTTAATTCTAAAATGTTTTTTTCGATCAATAAAGGCAAATAATGTGTCCATTCTTACTTTAAATAGTTTTTTATTAAATTCAGGAATTCTAATCATTAGAAACGTCAAATTTATAGTTACTGAGATAAAAATTAATTAAAGGTCCTATCAGAAGAATCATACCTGTTGAAGCAAAAGCCCAAAACCAAGCTTTTTCACTATTATGCCCACCAAAAGTATTTAGAACTATTCCAAATCCAACAGGTCCCATAAATGATCCGATGAAACCGATACTAGAATGAACCGCTAAAGTAACTCCACGACTATCTTCTGTTGCACTTTCTATTGCACCTGTTGTAATTGATGCTGATTCTCCAGTTACAAAACAACCATAAACCAACACAATTAAAATCAAATATGGTACTGCTAAACCAGCACTATATCCTACTAAAAAGGCAAATACTGAAGAAAGCCCCATAATGCTGTTCACAATGAGTGTTCTACCAAAACGCATTGACAACTCATTACCTAAAACACTAGCAGGCATACTTAGTAACACTCCTACAAATACAATTAGTGATGGCTGAATTTTCCCACTGTCTAAACCAGTAAGAGCAAAAGCCAGGTAAGCAACAATCCATGAACGGAATGCGAAAAGTTCATAATTATGAGTTGAATAGCATGCAATCCAACCCATTGCTCTCCGATTTCGCAAAACAGGTCTGAGATCTAGAGATCGTAGTCCTGAATATAACCCAAACTTATTAGGCAGATTATCTAGAGTGAAACAAATAATCAAAATTGCAAGCAATGCACATATTCCTGCAAACCAGAATGCAACTTCCCAGGCAAACCAGTCCTGAATATAACCCCCTATTAAGAATGAAAACGCACTCCCCACACCAAATGAGGATGTATAAAAGGATGTTGCCCTTACTCTGGATTTACCAGTTAAGCGGTCTGTCAGAGCCTTGAGACCTGGCATATATGTTCCAGCTAGACCAATACCACCCATAGTCCTGAAAAGCATGGCTGTCCAGTATCCTTCTGCGAAGAAAGCAAATCCAAAACAACTCAGGCATGTAATTAAAGCACCACCAATAAATATTTTTTTTGCATCTATCCAGTCTGTAATACTTACAAGAATCAATACAAAAAACATGTAGGCCCCGTAATAAATTCCACTTATCCAACCAGCGTCAACACTATCGAGTTGCCATTCATTGAAGAAAAAAGGAAGCATTGATGAAAATGTAAAAATTCCCTGCATCAAAAGCACCACAGAAAAACATGTCCAGAAAATCATTTTTACTGGAGATATATTTAATAATTCTGTGTCAGATTGAACTTTTTTCATTATATTTATTTACTGTAAAAACAGAATTAAGGTGGGATAAGTGGTAAGCATATAATGGCTTTTCTTCCTAACATCAATTCAAGGAATTTTAATCTATGAAGTATTAGTCTTCATTGATTTAGCTCATCACAATTTTCTTAAAATAATTTTTATTGAATTAGAGTCTTTAAGGTATTTGATAAATTTAATTTACGAGAAAAATTATCTAATGCATTCATTTTAAAAGGTTTGAAAGACATTAATTATTCTTTTGCTTATGCAAATTAATTATTTCATAGAAAAAGACACCGCCCTGTATACTCCTGCTAATAATGTTAGCAAGCCAGCAACAATTAAAAGTAGACATATTGGCCTAGACAAGTACTCAAAAATGTCATAATGCACCATTTGCATTCCCTGAGCAAAGTTCTGTTCTCCAATTTTACCCAATATAATTCCCAGCACAATACCAGGTATCGAGTAGCCAGATCTTCTAAGCAAAAACCCAATTATGCCTGCACCAAACATAATCATCACATCGAGTACCAAACCCCTTCCTATGTAAGAGCCAATACTTGAAAGCAGCAAAATCATAGGTGCCAAAAACTGAAATGGTATTTTAAGCAGATAAAGTATAGTCTTTGTCTCAATTAAACCTATGAACAGAATAGATAGATTTGCATAAAACATTGCTGAAAATACAATCCAAATTAGTTCAGGGGAATTATAGAACACCATTGGACCTGGTTCCAAATCATGCATCTGAAATACTCCAACCATTAATGCCGTCATAGCGCCTCCAGGAAGCCCAAGTGCAAGTAAAGGGATCATTGCTGCACCAGTAGCGGCATTATTTGCAGTCTCTGAAGATATTACACCCTCCAGTTTACCTTTTCCAAATTCTTTCTTATTCTTGGACCACCTAACCGCTTCTCCATAACCCATAAATGCAGCAAGAGTAGCCCCTATCCCAGGTAAAATGCCGCAAAAAAACCCAACAACAATTGATCTTACTACAGCAATTTTATTAATCCACAATTCTATAATTGTAGGAAAATCAAAACTAAGTTCTGGAGCCACATATTTTCCAATTGCTTTTTTCTCTGCCTGTACAAATATCTCTGAAACTGCAAAAAATCCAAGGATGGCTGGAACAAATGCAATCCCTGCAGCAAGATCAGCAAAACCAAAATTATAACGATTGATTCCTCCAACTGGGTCCTGACCGATTGTAGCTATCATTAAACCGCATAATACTGAAATCCAGCCCTTCCAAATGGTTCTTCCTCCAACTGAAGATGCGACTGCTAGTCCAAAAAACACCAATGCAAAAATCTCAGGTGGACCAATATTGGAGATTGCCCAGTTTGCCAAAGGTTCAGTTGCCATCATCATAATTACGGCAGAAGTTACTCCACCAATAGCAGAACATAATACTGCAGCTCCTACTGCTTTTCCTGATTGACCATTTTTTGTCATGGGGTATCCATCAAACGCCGTAGGAGCATTTTCAGGAGCACCCGGGATATTAAACAGAATTGCTGTAATTGCTCCTCCATAAGTCCCGGTACAGTAAATAACAGCAAAAAGCATAACACCCTGTGCAGGGTCAAAATTTGCTGTAAAAGGGAGTAATATTGCTGCAAGAGTCAGCATGCTGACACCAGGAATCGCACCAAATAACATCCCTCCAATGACGCCGAAGACAAAGATTAAAATAGAAAAAGGATCTCCAAACAGTGCAACAGTTCCCGCTAAAAAGTTATCAATCATAATCTTAGATTAGAAATTAAAGTATTGATGAAGATTGGTATTAATTGTAAGCATGAAAGCACTAAAATCGTAGAATGGTGAAACATTACCCTGAGGTAGAGGAGCGTTAAGTAAAACCATGAAAAGTAAAATAATAAGGAAATATATTAACAATGTATTTGCTAAAATCCACTTAGTTCTCTTTTCACCTAAAAGCATAATTAAAAATGCAATGAAAAATGGAGTTGCCGAATAGAATCCTACTGGCTTAAGAGACAATGAGTAAAGAAATGGGAGCAGTAAAATTGCTATAAGTTTCTGTACGGATTTGAAGCTTTCATATGAAATGCTCTCATCATCTTCTGATATGCCTATACGTCCATGGTGCTCTTGAGAACCTTTTTTGTATAGCTGGAAAAAATTACCAAGCACTACAAGCAAAAGGATCCCCAAAATTGTCCTTGGCCAACCTGTAGCACCAAAAATATAAATTTCAATCTCCTGATCAAACTCGAATGAAAACGCAAAAAAGACAAAAATGATGACTATCCATACGCTGGTTTCAAAAATATGAGAAACCTTTAACTTATTCATGGTCAAATACTTGATAAATATTTTTGAAATGTGTCCGGCAGGAAGTACCGGACACTATTTAGAAATGGTGCTTTAAAAAATTAAAAAAAAGTTTAACCATTATTTAACATTCAGACCCATGTCTTTATAGACATTTCTATACTGAATAATTGAGGATTTAATCAAATCCCTTGCACCCTGAGTATCACGATAACTATCAATTACAGTCATGAATTTAGACTCGTTGAATTTCTGATAGCTATCTTGGCAATATGCACGCTGAAATGCCCATTGTAGCCATTTAACTCTATCAGACGGAGCATTTGCATGTACATAAAATCCTCTGAATCGCAGAAGTGGCTCAAAATTCATACCCATTTCCTTGTGAGTTGGAACATCTGCAAAAACAGATGGCCTTTCATTAAATACTGTAAGGATTGGTTTGAATTTATCTGAATCAAGAAACTTCCTGACATCACCTGGTTGCTCAAATAGTGCATCAACTTGTCCCCCTAGCAGTGCACCATATCGCGGAGCACCCTTGTCGAAGGAAATCTGTTGTATTTTCATGCCAGTTGCTTCAGTGATAAATTTCATTGTTACACGCTCCATCGATCCTTCTTTGGACACGTTAGCAATAGTTGACTTCCCATTTTGAGCTTTGACCCACTTAACGAATGTGAACCAATTATTGTAACGAGTCTCATTTGTACGTATATATATCTGAGAAAATGTGACTTGTGATATAACCAAAGGTATTAAGTCAACAGCAGGATTAGGTCTACTAGAATCAAGAGCATGAGCAGAAGAAGCATCATCTATATGTTCAAGCACTGTATAACCATCTGAGGGGGCAGACATATATGCAGTCATGCCTACTGTTCCTGAGCCGCCAGGTTTGTGATCACGATTAATACTTACACCTGTAAGATCTGTTACAGCCTCAGCCATTGCCGCGGCTATCTGCCCTGATCCTCCGGCAGGCCCATATGGAACAATCATGGTTAATGCTCGACTAGGATATCCTGAAGGCTTAGCCATACTGCTTTTCTTAATCTTGCACTCGAATGCGCCTGCTGAACTAGCCAGGAAAAAACTCAGCACACCCACAAATCCAAATGCAATTAATTTCTTAAGATAATTTATTTTCATCCTACCTCTCTTTTAATTTACTAAAATATTCATTAATCACTGAATTGTGAAGAATGATCAGGTAATCTAACTAAATACTATAATATGTCAAGAAAATTGTCTCATTATTTTTTCATATTAAATATATTGTTAACACATTCAAATTTTTGAGAGTAATTAAAATGTTTAACGAAACAACTGCTTTAGCAATTTTTTGCTCCATATTCATTGCTGGTATGCTTAAAGGAACAATCGGAGTTGGTTTTCAGACAGTTGGTATTGCGTTTTTAACAATTATAACGAACTTACCTAACGCTATTACGCTGTTACTTATTCCATCCCTTGTAACAAATTTTTGGCAGGCTTTAGCAGGAGGAGATCTATTTAAAATGCTGAGACGTCATTGGCTATTGGTATTTACAGCCAGTATAATGGTATGGTTTGGTTCGATGGCATTAAAAACTGTTTCACTACCATATCTTTCTTCATTTCTAGGCATTCTCCTTATTTTTTATTCCACATTGAGCCTTTTCGGTCTCAGTATAGAGGTTAAAACAAAAAATGAGTTGTGGATAGCACCAATTATTGGGTTAATTAACGGGTTAGTTACAGGAATGACTGGTATTTTTGTTTTACCATGTGTTTTTTATTTTCAGGCAATTAAACTACGCAAAGAATGGTTAGTACAGTCAATGGGAATTTTATTCTCAGCTTTAACAATGATGATGATTTTCTCACTTAAAACAAAAAATATTCTAACGCTTGAACTGTTTTTATGGTCATCATTTGCAATTTTACCAGCAATTACAGGTGTACTAATAGGTCAGCTAATAAGAAAAATAATTCCTGAAGATTTATTCAAAAAAATATTTTTCTTTTGCCTTATTTTATTGGGGAATTTTATACTAGTTAATTCATCACAAAAATTTGCGAATAAAATATTCTAAAATTATTTGAATAATATATTTTACTTTTACTATGCTCTTAGTGATACCTTTATGTAAAATAATTTCAATAATACAATTTGATTCACATCAGAGTATTATATTTAAATTAAAAATAGTTTGAATAACTCAAAATATTTGTTTACACCAATTCTTTCTAAGAAATTTGTTTTAAATAATAGAATTAATTTTAAAATAAACTTCCAAATTACATAGTAATTTGTTTTATGACAAAAGTCCCAATTGAAACAATAATCAAACAGGCTTATGAAGCTCAGAAGCATTTTGAAAGTGCCAAACAAGAAGTAGTTGATGAATTAATTATAGGTCTAGCATGGTCATTAATAGAGCCAAAAACTAACCATTCCTTATCAAATAAAGCTGTCCATGATACTGGACTTGGAAATTCAGATGATAAATTCAACAAAAATTACCGAAAAACTTTAGGTCTCCTCAGAGACTTGAAAAATGCTCCTTCTGTGGGTGTCATAAAAAAAATTCCAGAAAAGGGATTAGTTGAAATTGCTCGTCCAGTAGGAGTAGTGGGAGCAATTACTCCTTCCACTAATCCGATTGCAACGCCTTTAAATAATACTATAAACGCAATTAAAGGAAGAAACTCAATCATACTAGCTCCATCACCTAAAGGTGATGCTATCTGTGAAATTATTGTTAAAATAATGCAAAAGGTCCTGATCAGGCTTGATCATCCCCAGTACCTTATACAAAAAATCCCATCTCCTGCAAGCAAGGAGTCAACCAGTAAACTGATGCAGTGTGTTGACATGGTGGTGGTTACAGGATCTGAAAAAAATGTAAGTTCTGCTTATAAAAGTGGTACTCCAGCAATAGGCGTTGGTGTAGGAAACGTAGCGGTTATTATTGATGAAACTGCTGATATGGCTTCTGCTGCTAGAAAGGTCGTGACTTCAAAGACATTTGACAATTCAACCAGTTGTTCATCTGAAAATAGTCTCATGATTGTGGATGAAGTTTATGAAAATGCTATTAAAGCACTGCAGATTGAGGGTGGAGTTCTTCTTGACCCTAAGGAAACAGAAGAATTAAAAAACAATTTATGGTTTAAAGGAAAATTAAATCCACATTTGATTGCAAAATCAGCCCCTGAGATCGCTGAAATAGTTGGCTTGCAGCGCCCGGAAATGAAGCAAGCAAAAATGCTAATGGTAGAAGAAAAAGGCACAGGAAGCGAATATCCATTTTCTGGAGAAAAACTCAGCCCCGTATTGACCATATATAGAGCAGATAATTTTGAAAATGCTTGCCAAAAAATAATAGAATTATACGAATTCCAAGGAAAAGGACACTCAGTTGGAATACATTCAAAAAGTGAAAAACGTCCTCTGGAAATGGGGCTGAAGCTTCCTGCATGTCGCGTAATTGTAAATCAGCCACATTGTCTAGCTACTGGCGGCAGTTTTGGTAACGGGTTGCCCTTTTCTCTTTCAATGGGTTGTGGTACATGGGGTAAAAATAGCATAAGTGATAATCTCAATTATCGACATTTTCTTAATATAGTACAGGTAGTTCATCCTCTAAATCCAATAGAACCCAGTGAAGAAGAAATATTTGGTGACTTCTGGAAAAAACATGGTCGCTAATAATATTTAATATCATTTACAAAATAACTGAAGAATTAACAAAAATTGTGAATCCATTAGGACATACAATCCAGAGTTTGATTGACCACCACGCGGATAATATTCCGAAACAGAATTATGTGGTTTATCCTGAAACAGGGAAATCTTTTAGCTGGAGAGAATTTAAACAACGTGTTCAGTCTGTATCATCTTATTTGAATGAGAAGGGACTTTCCCGTAAAGTTCCTATAGCAGGCCTACTTGGTAATGGACAAACAGCGTTGGAATTATTTTTGGGAGGAATGTACGGAGGATTTCAAGTCTTGCTGGCAAATCCCTTATCAGGCAGAGATATTTTAGCTTATGTATTAGAACATTCTGAAACTAAAATACTGTTTGTAGCGCATCAATACCAAGAATTAGCAGAACATGCACTTTCTCATCTTACAAACAAACCGGAAATCATACTTAATTTTGAGGACGAATTGCCGGTTTGGAATAACAATGTCCCGGTCAAAAAACTTTTAAAATATAAACCTACCCCGAAAGAAAAAGCCTTACTTATTTATACATCTGGAACTACGGGACGTCCAAAGGGAGTTATACACACACATGAAAGCCTTCTTTATGGAGGCTGGAATACCGAAATAGCTCATGATCTAAAACCTTATGACAAAAGCCTTTGCGTATTGCCACTCTACCATATCAACGCACAAGTAGTTTCTGTTATGGGCACACTTGTAAACGGTTCAGGTTTAGTTATGCCAAAACGTTTTCAGGCATCCAAATTCTGGTCCTTGGTTGTTGACCAAAAATGTACTTGGTTTAGTGTAGTTCCTACAATTATCTCTTATTTGATGAATATTGAAGAAGGAGAAAAATTAAAATCAAAAATGGGAAGCGTTAGATTTGGACGCTCTGCGTCAGCAGCATTACCTCCTGCCCTGCAAAAAGCATTTGAAGAACGTTTTGGAATAAAAGTTGTTGAAACCATGGGTATTACTGAAACTGCTTCTCCGCTACTTTCAAACCCAGTTGACCCAAAACTGCATAAACTTGGTTCACCTGGAATAGCGTATGGAAACGAGGTAAGAATAGCTGACGCTGATGGAACTGAAGCATCTTCAAATACAGAAAGTGAGATACAGGTTAGAGGATTAAATTTAATGAAAGGCTATCTTAAAAATCCTAAAGCAACTCTAGAAGCATTCACCCCTGATGGATGGTATAGAACAGGTGATCTTGGAAAGATGGATTCTGAAGGCTACGTATTTGTTACCGGACGTCTTAAAGAACTCATTATCAAAGGCGGAGAGAACATCTCACCACGAGAAATTGATGATGTTTTATACAGACATAAAAGTGTCTTGGAGGCTGCAGCTTTCCCACTACCAAATAAACATTATGGACAAATTATTGCAGCAGCTATAGCTCCGCGTCCTGGGGAAAAAGTTCCTGAATCTGAACTCAGGAAACTATGTCTGGTTGCATTAGGAGAATATAGATCCCCGGACCACTACTTTTTCCTCAATGAACTACCAAAAGGCCCCTCGGGTAAAATTCAGCGCCTAAAACTTTCAGATCAATACTCCAACTCTAAATAATCTGTTTAATAATCCATCGACTTAAAACAGAGAAGATTCCAAAATTCATCATTTACCTGAATGTTTTCTGACGGTGAAGTTTTTTTTGGTTTGACTCTGTCAAAAAAGTTTATAATTTTGATTTAAATTAAAATCTAAAACCTTAGATAATAACTTTCGAAAGTTCATTGTTATCTGCAACTACCCAACCCAGACCAAGTGATTCCATTTTCTTTAGTGACGGATGACCAGTATCCACATCCCAATCGCATAAACGGTAGTAATCTTCCAATGCAGCTTCCCATTCTTCCTCATTTATAAAATAACCATCAGACCGACCTCCTTTAAGAGGCCTATTAAACATCTTTTTCGGAAGAGTGTCTGATTCTCTTCCAACACCTTCTCTTGAATTAAAAGCCCTTAACATGTTGAGTCGGCGTTCACCAACTTGCAGAATCTCTTCCATATCTACATTCCAGCCCATTACAGCATTAATTGCTTGGACCAATTGTTCAGGCGTATAAAGCTGAAAGGAAGCTCCAAAAACAAATGCGCAGACTGAGATACTGTCCACCGCACTTGACAAATGCTGAGTGATCATTGCAAAGCGCATCATTTCTTTGTTAAGCGCCAATTTTTCTTGAGGATTAGTCAGTCCAATTTCCTTCATACGTTCCGGATAGGCTTTATACCCTGGATCATGTTCGCTTGACTCATGATCTGCGCCAAATGGATTTGCCGCATAAATAACACTCAAGCTACGTTTTACCTGAGGCATATGTGCAGGTGCTTCCTGACCTTTACTTGTAATTAAGTATTCTCCAGTTCCACGGCCAATTATCTCAGAAGCTTTCTTGGAGCCTTCCGCAAGGATTTCACCAAAACCTTCTCGGTGAGCTATCATCTCAGTAACTTTTACCATTGCTTCAGCGTTTCCATAATTCAGTTTGATTCCTCCTGTATCTTCTAGTGTTAATTTACCTTCTTCCCAACACTCCATGGCCCATGCTATTGTGGCTCCGCAGGAAATAGTATCCATTCCATACATGTTACAAAGGGCATTGGCATGAATAATCGCATCCATATCACTTATGCCGCAATAACTTCCAAAAGTGGCCAAGGTTTCATATTCCGGACCACCGTATTTAGCATCTGTTTTAAAAGGACCTTCAACGACTTCTGAAACACGTTTGCATTTGACTGTACAACTGAAACAAGTATCTCTCCCAAAACGATTCTGATCGTCTTTTTCATGGCCTCTTAGATGCTCATTGTAAAGTTTGTGACCATCAATTTCTTCATGTTTATCAAAGTTACCGCTGTTGAAATTATAAGTCGGTAAACCTCCGGCTCTATGTTGTGGAGAACATACACCAGGAGTTCCATATTTACCAAAGCCGTCCATACCCGTAGGTTCCATATTTACCTTTGCCAACTTCTGCATCTCCTTAAATTTTTCTGGATTTGCAATAACAGGTTTCATTTTTCCCCTTACCACAACTGCTTTAAGATTCTTTGAACCCATAACAGCTCCCATACCTGTTCGGCCATTTGCGCGGTTGCTCATGCTTATCAGCGCAGAAAATCTCACTAGATTCTCCCCTGCAGGTCCAATCTGCAGGACCTCAATTCTTTTATCATCTAATTCTTCTTTAAGTTTATCCTCGGCGTCTCCTGTTTTTAACCCCCACAAATGACCAGCATCACGAAGTTCTGCCTCACCATGATGCATCCATAGATAAACAGGCTTTGGAGATCTACCTTTAATAATTACTGCATCAAATCCAGAAAATTTCATCTCAGCTGGGAAATAACCCCCACCTTGTGCGTCTCCGATACAATCTGTAAGTGGAGATTTTGCAACGGAAGTCAAACGACTTTGTCCAGAAATTGGTGTTCCCGTTAAAATCCCTGTACATAAAGCAAGTACATTATCAGGACTGAAGGGATCAACCCCTGCTGGTGTCTCTTTAAGAACATAGTGCATACCCATCGCACTACCACCCATATAAGTGCGGTAAAACTGTTCATCAGGTTCTTCAATTTCCAGCTCACCTTTTGTTAAGTTTACATGTAATATTTTTCCTGTGTATCCGTAAGTCATATTTTTTGCTCTGATTGTTTTTTGAAATTATTAGCTAACCTCCGCTTACAAGGGAGATAACAAGTACCTCATCTCCGTCACTTAGAATGTGGTCAAGTCCCTTCTCTTCATCACCATTAACAGCTACAACAACCCTTTGTTTGATTTTCAATTTGTCCAACATATCAGCAATAGTAGAATTATTTGTCAGATTCAAAACTGCTTTACCTCTGTCTGAATTCGGTAAAAAATCAACCAAAGGTCCCATTAACTCCAGATTAATTTCCAATTAAAATTCTTCAATAAAAATGTTTTTGTAAATTTGTTAAATAATCAATTGTTTATTCCACCCATACATAGATACTTAATTTCAAGGTAGTCTTCAATACCATATTTAGAACCCTCACGCCCTGTTCCAGACTCTTTTACTCCGCCAAATGGAGCCGTTTCGGTAGAAATAATACCCTCATTTATTCCAACAATACCGTATTCAAGAGCTTCAGAGACTCTCCATATACGTCCTATATCCCTGCTATAAAAATATGCAGCTAAGCCAAATTCAGTGTCATTTGCAGTTTCAATAGCTTCTTCTTCTGTTTCAAATTTAAATACAGGCGCCATCGGTCCAAATGTCTCTTCTTTTGCAACCAGCATTCCTTTTGTTACCCCTGAGAGCACTGTAGGCTCAAAAAAAGTTCCACCAAGTTGGTGTCTTTGTCCTCCCGCCAGAAGTTTTGCTCCTTTGGAAAGTGCATCTTTAACATGGCTTTCAACTTTTTCAACGGCAGCCTCATTAATAAGTGGTCCCTGCTGGGATCCATCTTCAAAACCATCTGCAACTTTTATATTTTTAGCTGCCTCTGCCAGCATATCACAAAATTTGTCGTATACTTTACTTTGTGCCATAATTCGGTTGGCACAAACACATGTTTGACCTGCATTCCTGAATTTACTGGCCAATGCTCCTAAAACCGCTGCTTCCAAATCAGCATCATCGAAAACAATAAAAGGTGCGTTACCTCCCAGTTCAAGTGCAAGTTTTTTGACAGTGCCTGAACATTGTTTCATTAGTAGCTTGCCTACTCCAGTTGAACCCGTAAAACTTAATTTTCTTACTATTGGATTGCTAGTAAATTCACCACCTATTTCAATAGCATCTCCTGTAATTGTGCTTAATATCCCGGGAGGTACTCCAGCTCTATCAGCAAGCTCACAAAGTGCAAAAGCTGAAAAAGGTGTGTCAGGAGCTGGTTTGATTACCATTGGACATCCTGCAGCCAAGGCAGGAGCTGCTTTCCGAGTGATCATTGCAGCGGGAAAATTCCATGGAGTTATTGCAACTGTAACACCAATTGGCTGCTTGATAACTACAATACGCTTATCTGATGCATGTGCAGGAATGGTATCGCCATAGAGTCGCTTGCCTTCTTCTCCAAACCACTCCACAAAGCTTGCCGCATATGCTATTTCTCCGACAGATTCAGTTAAAGGTTTACCTTGCTCTGCAGTCATTAAACGTGCAAGGTCTTCCTGATTTTCCATCATCAGTTCGTACCACCTGCGTAATATTAATGCACGTTCTTTTGATGTTTTGGAACGCCATTTTGGCCATGCCTTATTTGCAGCTTCTATAGCTCTTTTAGCCTCGGTAGTCCCACAATTAGGAACGGTACCTAGTAACTTCCCATTGGATGGGTTGGTAATTTCATTGATTTCTCCATTATCTGCATCAGACCATTTACCATTTATGAAGACCTGTTGCCGGAATAATGAAGAATCTCTTATTCCAATTGATTTGACTGTTTCGCTCGTAACATCTGACATTAGCTCCCCCTCTTAAGGCAATTTTAAAAACTATAAATATTTATTTAGTAATCTTTAACATGGTTCAAATTTTTCACATGCATTGTCCTTTCTAAAACGAGTGAAATGCAAGATAATTTAAATTACAATAAATATTATTTTAGTTTTAAAATACTCAAGCTTATTAAATTTTTCAGAAATCGGAAAATATTTTTGAAAATTAATGGAAAAAATTAAAATCAAGAATATTTTTTTGATGCAGTTAAAGTCTATTTATTATTAGCAGAATCGTTTTTTTCAAGGAATTTTTCACAAATCTAAATTAGAGTTTAAATATATACTCATTAAAATCAATCAAGTTTTTTAGAGTACCATTAAATAACGATTAATTTATTTAATTTATGCATTTATTTTTTATCAGAAATGCTTTTTTTAATTTGTAATATACAATTAATTTATAAGCTCTCTATGGATATAAAATATAACTACTAATAATTTGTTTTCTGCTCTACCTTCGTTTGAAAAATTTAACTCCTGAAAAAAATATTTTGTTTCCTGAAGCTTCTCAGGAATTCTCAAATTTGCAATGTCCTTCATGTGGTGGAGATGAATTCAAAGTTATTCCTTTGTCAGGATTTAAAGGTGAACATTTTATCAGAATTTTTTGTAATAATTGTGGAGAACATTTATTATTTCAGACTTCATTTTACTCAAGTCCCAATAAAGAATCAGAAAAAGATTATGATAATAATAATTTAATAAATATCAATTTTTTACAAAAAGAATGGGAGGAATGGGTAGGCTGGAAAAAGAGACACCTAAATTCGCACGTATCACATAAAACGTTATTTTCTAAGTATTCACAACTTTGCCTCGCCTTTTTGATATTTGGAATAGTTTTATTTTTTATTTTAGATCGCTGGCATCTACTTGACCCGATTTTAGAATTTCCTGAAGCAAGGCAAAAGCATATTATAGATTTTGCTGAAGTGCTTTTGAAAGTCCAGTGCTTCCCTTCAATCATGAAGAGCAAAATCAAAACTGTACCAATTAAATATACCAGAGAGCCTACAGTGCATAAGGATTTTATTCAATATGGTGAAGCAGGAATATACTGGGGAGAAGAATACATCAAAATTCATCGCTCAAACTTTTGGTTCTTTGGTTTGCCTAAAAAAACCCAATTACTTAATACTCTGGTTCACGAATTGAGACACAGAAGCAGTCCGAGACTCGGACATAACATTGAATTTTATAAACTAGTCAAAAAAGATGTGGAATGCGTAAAAAACTATCTCAATGAATTAGAATATTGAGATAATAAGCTTGCTATTAAAGCCATTTTGGAATCAGTTTGGAGCCATAAAAGGTTTAAAGAATGAAGATCTGATAAAAATAAGATAAAAATTCAGAATATTAAGGAAATAACAATTAGCAATTCCCTGAAAACTTGTAATGGAAAATTAAATGCTAATGGAATTATAAATTTTTTAATTCTTGAACCAAAGAAATGATCGCACATTAGAACTTAGATTTTAGTTGACATCACCTGAAAGTAGGGTTATTGTTTTCGTGCTTTAATTAATTGTTCCCAGTCATACTGGTAAAATATTTTTACAAGGATAAGGAGAAAAAATGAGAAAAATCTTATTCTGGATTTCTGCCTCTGCATTACTGATTATTAGTCAAGTTGCAACAGCTGAGACTGTTAAAATTGGATTTGTAACTACCCTTACGGGCGGAGCAGGTGCTATTGGGAATGACATGCGTGATGCTGTAGAGCTGGCACTTGATCACCTGGGAAGAAAAATGGCAGGTTCAGATGTTAAAATGTTCTATGAAGACGATACTTTCAAACCTGATGTAGGAAAGCAAAAAACTGACAAATTAGTAAAAAAGGACAAAGTCCATTTTGTTTCAGGTTATATATGGAGTCATGTTCTTATGGCTTCCCGTAATTCTGTTGTAGGTAAGGGACCATTTATGATTAGCTCTAATGCCGGTCCTGGTCCAGTTGCTGGAAAACTTTGCCATGAAGATTTTTTTTCGACATCATGGCAAAACGACCAAACTACCATGGCCATGGGTGAGGTGCTAAATCAGCTTGGAATTAAGACTCTCTACATAATGGCCCCAAATTATGCTGCTGGGAAAAATATGGTAGCGGGGGTTACAAGAACATTTAAAGGAAATATCGTAGGGAAAGATATGACCAAGTTTCCAGCGCAGATTGATTTTTCAGCAGAACTTGCCAAAATTCGCTCGGCTAAACCCGACGCAGTTTTCGTATTTTACCCTGGTAAGCATGGACTTCAAATAATCAAGCAGTATGCACAGGCTGGATTACAGGGTAAAATCCCTTTTTACTCTGCCTTCACAGTAGATTCATTAAATTTACCAAGGTTGAAAGGTCTTGCTGAAGGAAGCTTGATGACTCAATTCTGGGCACCAGACATGGATAATGCTGTAAATAAGCGTTTTGTAGCAGATTACCGTAAAATGACAGGACGTTATCCTACATTTTACGCTGCACAATCTTATGACACAATTATGCTTATTAATAGTGCAGTTGAAGCTGTTAATGGGGATTTATCAAATAAAGCAGCAATGCGAACAGCAATGCGCAAAGCTAATTTCCCATCTGTTCGAGGGCCTTTTAAATATGGTAATAACCATTTCCCAATCCAGAATTTTTATTTACGTAAAGTAATTAAAGATTCTGAAGGAAACTTTACAACAAGTATTGTGAAAACTGTTTATACAAACCATCAAGATACTTACGCAAAGAATTGTAAAATGTCATGGTAGCTTTCCTGAATTTTGAGGCACTTCTTGTCACTTAATTTCTCATATCTTCCTTCCAAAACTCATTTCTTAGAGCAATGACTAAATTATATCTTACTCATCTTGTCAAGAAAATTTCCTGAGATTTTTTCTAGATTTTAACAAAATTTTGGTAAGAAAATGTTATAATTTTTAACTTACCATTCATAAATTCAAAAGATACTGCAAAAATATTAATATCCTAGTGAACTGGATACTGCTTTTAGAGCAAATAATGAACGGTTTACAATTGGGAGTCTTGCTGTTTCTACTGGCAGCAGGACTCACTTTGATTTTTGGTATAATGGACCTCATAAACCTAGCACATGGATCACTCTACATGTTGGGAGCCTACCTTGCGGCAACATTTACTAACTGGACAGAATCTTTTTTTGTTGGATTACTTCTTACTTTACCAGCATGTATGGTATTGGGAATGTTACTAGAAATCATTGCAATAAGAAATATTTACACGCGTAGTCACCTTGATCAAGTCTTGGCAACGTTTGGGCTTATTCTTTTTTTTAATGAGTTTGTAAGACTATTATGGGGTCCCATAGGGTTGGATATACAACTTCCAGAAATATTAAACGGTAGTGTAGAACTAATTTTTGGAATAAGATATCCAGCATTTAGATTGGCAATTATTGCTGCAGGAATAATAGTAGCAATTTTACTTTACTTACTCGTATCACATACAAAATTAGGGATGCTGATTCGTGCAGGAGCAAGCAATCGTCAAATGATAAGTGCCCTTGGGGTAAATATAAACCTTCTCTATACTATAGTTTTTGGCTTAGGTGCTGCGCTTGCAGGTCTGGCTGGATTAATGGCAGCC
>CACFAY010000005.1 GCA_902564345.1 uncultured SAR324 cluster bacterium | reverse complement strand
TGTTGCACCACCAAGACAGCATGGTGCTCCAGTTTACTCCTATGCAAAGTTGCTGAATCTGGCACTTAATAGTTTTATTTCTTATTCTTCCATACCTCTCAAACTCATTGGTCTATTTGGAGTGAGCATTACTGTAATTTCTGGTCTTGTATTATCTTGGATGATAGTTGTCACTTTAATTGCAGATAATGATTGGGGAATTACTCCATTGGCTTTTATTGTAGTGAGTAATCTTGTTTTAACTGGCGTAATTTTAACCACCTTAGGCTTAATGTCATTATACCTAAGTAAAATTTATTCCGAGGTGCAAAATCGTCCTCTTTACTCGGTCCGTCGAACACTCAATCTTAATGAATCTCGCATTTTAAATGGTGCAGAGTGATTCATTATAAATTCCTAAAAAGTTCAATATTTGTTCTTTTTCTGTCTAATGCTGGAAATTTTTTCAATTACCTAATTCAAATTGTAATTGGAAGATATCTTAGTCCAGAAGAATACGGAATACATAATGCTGTTTTAAGTCTGGGGGTTATTCTTACTTCAGGAACTATGATGCTTATGTCATTGGGAGCTAAGTATGCTGCTCCAATGCGTTTTAATCGAATGGGGGCAAGAAGTTTAATGCTACGTTGGAGTAAAAATATTTTTTTATGGAGTGGGCTAGGGATGGTTGTATTACTGCTCATAGTTGATTTAATTGCCCAATTTTTAAAGTTAGAATCAAATTATGAAGTCTTTGCCTTTCTTTGCGGAATGATCTTTGTTCATCTCCTTACATTCTATCAAGGTTTCCTCAATGGACTAGGCCATCATGCCATGTCAAACTTACTAGGTTTAACTTTGAGTATTGTACGAGTATTATCAACATGGGGACTACTCGTTAGTGGTATGGGATATGCCCTTTATACAGTAGGCGCATTGAGCTTTTCCCATGCTTTATCGGCCTTGGTTGGAGGTTATTTGGTTTATTTGCTTATTCAAAAGATTCCTCATGAAGAGACCTCAAAGTTAAAGACATTTAAGAGGAAACAAGAATTGAATTTTCTATATCCCTCTTTTCTAACTTGGACAAGCATAGCTATACTTACAAACATTGATATTATTGTCATCAAGCACCACTTTGATCCAGTTATTACAGGGTATTTCACTCAAGAAACAATTATTGCAAGAATAGGATTATTTATAACCAGTGCACTGACTATGGTGTTATTGCCTGAAATCACAATAGAAGCAACGAAGCAACCTAAACATCTAGTTAGAACAGCTCTGTTAATTTCCGGGGGTATAGCTGGAATATTTAGTTTAATATGCTGGATAGCTCCAGACTTTTTACTTCAAATAATTTTTAGTTCTAATGCATCTGAGAGCTCTTACTTACCTATGCTATCTGTTATTTATGTTATTGTTGCTATGTTAAATTTAATCTTTACTATCAATCTTGCGAGGGGAAACTATTTAGCACAATATATTTATTTTTTTGCAATATTATTTTTTTCTATAATTTTGTTTTTAATCAAAATTGATAATATCAATCAATTTATTTTTATAATGACTATTTTCCTATTTATTTTGCTCTTTTTTAATATTGTTAGATTAATATTAAAATCTGTAAGTATTGATAAATTTATCAAAAAAAAATAATTGTCACCTTTATCTATAAGTTAATTTATAGCATTTGTTAGATAATTTACATGATAATATAGTTCTCAATTTTTTATGTTTATTTATTATACAATTTTATATTAAATAATTTCATGTTATATAAATTTTATCAAATTAAGTATATGTATTTATAAATAACATTTTTTGAAATAATAATAAAAATAATATACAAATAGGACATAGTAAAATTTGTTAAAATATTATAGAGAAAATGATATGAAAGATCATTTAGGAATATTGATTTTATCCTGTGATAAGAATTCTGATTTATGGGAACCATACTTTTCACTATTCTGGAAAAATTATAATGGCCTACATCAAGTGTATCTTGGCTGTAATAGAGTTAAGTACCAGGGCAGTAAAGTCAAAGTGATTTACTCAGGTGAAGATGTAGATTGGTCTACAAGCTGTAGAACTATTTTGAAACAAATTCCCAATAAATATATATTGCTTTTACTAGAGGATTTATTTATCACTACCAAAATTGATCTCGTAGAAATAAATAAACATATAAAATTCATCGAAAATAATAAAGCTAAGCATGTACACATAGTCCCAAATCCAAATCCAGACAACTTTCTCAATCAAGAAATAGGTATGTATGAGAAAGGGGCTCCCTATCGCGTTAATGTTGTTGGCTATTGGGATAAAGAGTATTTACTCAGTCTCTTAATGGATGGTGAAAGTCCTTGGGATTTTGAAATAAAAGGTTCCTATAGAACGATTAATGAGGAAGGATTTTATTGTCTAAAAAAACCTTTATTTTCAGTTATACATGTTTTAGAAAAAGGGAGTTGGCTGCCAGAAGCAGTCCAATACTGCAAAGAACAAGAAGTTTATTTAGAAATCGAAAAACGAGAAATGTTATCACGTCTGACTAATTTAAAAAGTATTTTACAAGTGTTTTATTTTAATTTGATGATAAAAGTGCCATGGAAAATTAGAGTTAGAATTATGGATATTTTAAGGAAGTTATTGATCTCTTACTAAAAAACAAATTTTAATAATAAATCAAAATTAATATTTTTAAATTTATTTTTTATACTCAATTGTTAATGTCTCTATCTTTATTCACAACTAAGTAGATATGTTTTCCCGTAAAAATAATTTTATATTATTATTAATATTTTTAATATTTTTTGTATTAGGTATTTTTAGATCACATGATGCTTTCAAGAATGATTACAAAACGTTTGCTTTCCCAGGAGATGGACATGGTACGATTGCTGATTTCTATGGCTTCAATAAAAGTCTTTACCAAGATGGACTTTGGCAATTATTAGTAGATCGTTGGTATCCAAAATATGGTGGAGGTTATAGTGCTCCAAAACTCATGAATATATTTTGGAGATTTGTAGTATTTTCTCTTTCAAATTATGAACCTGATAATATTTATGATATTTGTGTAGTTTTACTATTTGTATTAAATGGAGTGAGTGCTTATCTATTAGCAAGGTATCTTAAAATAAATCCCTACTACTCCTTTATGTGTGCTTTATTTATAGTTAGTTTAGATAATTTTGACTTTAGAATTACTGGACACCTCAATTTAGCAGCATATTTTGGTTTTATAATAGCTATTATATTTTTGTTTGAAGCCACAAAAAATCCAAACTCTTTAAAGAAAACAATTATACTCGGTATTGTAGTAGCATTCTCATTTACCACAAACGAGTATTATGGGTTATTTGTGCTTGAAATAAGTGTGATTTACTATTTTATTATTGTTTGGAGAAAAACATATTTAATATTCACATTGAAAAATGGAATTTATTGCGCATCATCTTTTTTTGTAACTTTAGCCTTTATTTATCCTTTTACGTTTCTGGGTCCATTAATTTCAAAGTTTGATATAAGTTTTTCTTATCCCTCACGGATAATCCATAGGTCAGAATATCTTCAATACGTACTATATAATCCACTTGAATTATTTACTTCAAATTTTGAACTTTTCACATTAATTAATGAATGGATAGCAAAAACAAATTATTTTTCACGTAATGGCGGAGAATTCTCTTATAGAATTGGTTTTAATATTATATTATTTTTTGCTTTATTTGTAATTTTGTACAGCATGTTATTTGGCAGAATCAAATTAAAGAACCTATTTCGTAAATTTTCACCATTATTATTTTTGTATTTTTTAACAATTATTATATGTATTCATCCAGAACATCCAATTTTTGGTAATATTTCATTTGTTAATTTACATATTGAATATGGAACAGGTTTCAGAGTAAACGAAAGAGCAATGAATTTAGGAAATATTTTTTTGATTTTAATATTTGGAACCGTAATAAATGAGTTTTCAAGGAGTATTATTAACACTTATTCTAACCGAATAGTAAAATTCATTTTACCACCTTTAATGATTTTACCATTCTTGGCTTCTATTGCTGATGCCAGATTTGTAAATTTTAGGCCATGGGACCGTTGGACAGTACAACCTATGCCAGAATCCATAAAATTTGTAAAAAAACTACAAGACCTTCCAAAGGGAATGACGATGGAGATACCTTACTATCCAGAAAATGTCCTTGTGGAAACAACATATATTCATGGCTTACATGCAGCATATCATGGTAATGAAATAGTAAATTTTATGTCTGGCAAAAGTTATAGAAATGTTGGACTAAGTTGGTGGTCACGCCAGGTCAATAATCCAAATATAAAAACTTTAGAAACTATCAAGAAAGCAGGCATCAAATACATCATTGTTTGGAATAACCCAGAGAAACTTCCTCATGCAAGTAATGTAAATTTTAACCCAATTTTTTACAAAAATGCTTTTGGACTAAAAAAATTATTTTCTGAAGAAATAGGGGATATATATGAAGTTATTGGTGTTAAAAATTTTAACCAAAAAGTGTTTGGAGAATTTATTAACAATACTCCGCCTCAAGGAAAGTATTCACATCAGTTGATGCATGTATTTAATTCAGATTTGAGGACTTTAGAAGTGAACAATAATTTAAAATTTATTTTGACGGAAAATGATATTAACAGGCCCATCTTGTCAGGACCTAATGAGGTTTTCGATAAAGGGAATTATCAATTCAGTTTTCGATTTGAAAAGACATTATTTACTAATAATGTTGATCCCTGTCTAAAATTGGAAATATTCTCTAAAGAAAATGGAATGTTGTCTGAAACTTATTTTACCGATGCTGATTTGCAAAAAATAGGCAAACAAATTGACCATGAAATTTTTTTAAATACTTTAAGCACATTGGAATTTAGGATTGTGCCACTTTGTTTGGGAGAGGTTGTGTTCCGTGAAGTTTATTTTAAGAAAAAAGATATTGCTGCTTTATCAGGGGAAAAATGATTAATTTGGAGAGAATCAACAAATCTTTTGATTTACGTTACCAGAGAGATGATTTTACATTGAAAGAAGCCTTTGTTAGATTTTTACGTTACTCGTTGCATTGGTTAAAATTCGTAGATTTACGTGAACCTCCTCAATATGAAAATTTTGATCAGAAACTTGAACAAGAAAGCTCCTCCCCCATTATTAATGTCCTCAAAAACATTTCGCTGACCATTGATAGAGGTGAAACAGTAGCAATAATTGGTCGTAATGGGTGTGGAAAAAGTACTTTACTCAAACTCATAGCTGGGATTTATTTTCAAGATAGTGGAAAAATGGAAATAGACGGTCGAATAAGTCCGTTAATTGAATTGGGGGCAGGATTCCATCCAGAATTCAGTGGCCGAGAAAATGTTTTTGTAAACGGTCAAATACTTGGACTTTCCAAAGCTTATCTGAAAAAACGATATGAAGAAATTGTAGAGTTTGCTGGAATTGAGCAATTTATGGATTCACCGGTGCGCGTTTACAGTAGCGGTATGTACATGCGTCTGGCGTTTAGTGTTGCGGTAAATGTTGATCCAGACATTCTTTTGATTGATGAAATTCTGGGTGTTGGAGATTCTGATTTTCAACATAAATGTCAAAAAAAACTAGACGAATTCAAAAGCGAAAAAAAAACTATTATCCTAGTCACTCATGATCTTGATAAAGTTAGATCTTGGGCAACACGGGTTATTTACTTGAAAAGTGGAGAAATTGTTTTTGATGGACCTCCTGCAGAAGCTACGAAGATCTATCAGAAAGACGTTGATTCTGAAAGGCAAAAAGATGATTTGAGTGATACCCAGATTTTCTTCTCTTCATATCCAGAATTAGAGTCTTCCGTAAAATGGGGAAAAGTTAGCCAAGTAGAAGGACAAACTAGTGAAGAAAAAATGTGTAAAATTCTTGAACTGAATCCTGAATATCCTGGATTACATATGGTTTTTGATCATAGAATTATTTCAATTGGCGAAAATCTAATTTTTCGTCTCCTGAATAAAGAAGAGACTATTACATTATTTGAAAAGAATGTGACTCTAAGAGTATCTTCTTATGAATCATTAAGTAATTCAGAAAATGAGTTTTACAAACTGGATTGTCCTGACTTGTCAAATCTTGCACAAGAAGAATATCATTTACTTGTTATATCGCAGACTACCCACCACCAAGGCATCATTATTCTAAAATTTAATTTAATAATTCATCAAGACGAAAATCAAAGGGGCCTTATCAATCTTCCTTTCAAAATAGGAGTGCAAAATGACTCCCCTGTTTGAGTTTAATCGGAAACTATTCGGAAGTTTATACCAGAGACGACGAATAATTTGGGCTCTAGCCATAAGAGAACTCAAAGTACGATACAAAGGTTCGTTACTAGGATTTTTCTGGACTTTTATGAACCCACTAATTTTGATGGTTATTTACTCAGTTGTTTTTACTTCGATTTTCAAAACAAATATCTCTCATTATGAAGTTTACGTCTTTTCTGGGATATTGATGTGGAATGCCATAAGTGGATGCCTTAATGATGGGGCTGCTTGCATTGTGCAAAACACAGCATTGATAACTAAGGCAGCCTTACCTCCGGAAATATTCCCTATAAAAGTTGTCTTAACCCATTTTTTAAATTACCTATTAACGTTACCTCTTCTGTTCGGATTCAGCTTATTAAGAGGACTTTCTCCAACATTTTACTCTTTGCAATTATTTTTCTTAATTCCAATTGCAATGTTTTTCATGTTGAGTATTGTTCTAGGTATAAGTGTCCTTGGAGCATTTTATAGAGATATTCAATATTTAGTTAATACTTTATCATTTGCTCTCTTTTTTACAATTCCTGTTACATATCCCATTTCAATTCTACCTGAAAAACTTCAAAAAGTGTTGATGCTCTCTCCTTTAACACAACTAATTCAAATGAATGCTGAAGCAGTTTTTTTTGGTAAGATAATCAATACTGGCATTTTGATAGCTACACTTTGTATGACAGTTATCTTTATTATAATTTCATTGATGATCGTACGAAAATTTCACACTCGAATTGCTGAACGAATCTAGTGATAGACTATAAACATCAAGTATTAATTTGGGTTAGTTCTTTAGCTTTCAGCATTGCACTTTTAACTACTGTCTTTAATGCTACAAATCCAGATTATAATTTCCCAGGAATATCCGAAACACTTCTGATTGGCGTTTCTTTCTTATCAGTAGCAAACAGCTTGTTCGTAGGTAAAACCCTTACACAAAGAGAGTGGATTCTTAGTGGAATTTTATTTTTTCTAATTGGAACACTAGCCATTCGATATTTATTTGGATGGAATGACTCAGAAACGATTCCATCTAGAAGATGTATTTGGATGCCTGGATATTTCGCAAAACTTGAATGTTTGCTCCAACTCCCATTCAAATCACATCATGGACTACGGCAAATTTTGTTTCATATTACAGCACTTTCGGTTTTCATAGGATTTGCGGCCCTCTCACGAATGACTGGTGTCTTGCGCCCTTGGCTAGTGATACCATTGGCAATACCTGCTGTATTTATTGCGATTAGTGTGATAATTCCAATTTACTATGATCCCAAATTTAGTTTGACAGGACATAATTTTGTCTATAGCCCCTATGAAATTCAACGAGGTAAGGGGATTATAGCAAATCCTAGTTGGCTATGGCCATGGCTTACTCCTATTATGGGGATGAGTTTAGCATCTATTTTCTCTAAAAAATGGATTTTAAAAGGAATTGGATTAATACTGTTTTGTATTTGTGCTTGGGCTTCTATTTCTGTAATGCAAAGGGGGGGATATTTAATTATTGGAGTTTTCATTTCTACATTAATCATTTTGTTTTTATATCGTATTAGTAAAAATTGGTCAAAGATATATAGTTTGCTTATACCTAGTATCGGATTAATAGCAATATGTTATTTGGTTTTCAATTCATCACGCATACAGATTTTTTTGAATTTTTTGCAAAATGTAGGTTTTGTGGTTCGTCCAGAATTTTTTCATCTCTTATCTCCTGACAGGTTTTTATCTATTGAAAGATTTAATATGTGGAATATAGCTTGGCATGAATCTATCCAAGAAAATTTTTGGTTAGGAACAGGATATGGAACGTGGTTGCGTGAATTTTCTATACTTCCTGGGTCTAAAAATATTAGTTTTGACACGGCTCACAACCTTTGGATACAACTAATTTTTGAACTGGGAGTAATTCATGCGGTTGCAATAGTAATAATTCTTGGTGTTTTGGTAATAACGACGTTGATTTATAAAAATTCTCATCAACCATCCTTAAAGATTGGAGGATTATTTCTGACGATTGGATTTTTTGTTGCCAGTATATTGCAAGAAATTGATTATATTCTTCCAGTATATTTGCAGTTTGCAGCCTTTGCAGGAATTTGTTTTGGTGGAAATAGTTATCCTTATAGTCTCAACAACCTCTCTCCAATAAATCATTTTAGGCCTTCAAATAACAATGGTAATCAAAAATTAAAAACTAATAAACTTGCCTGGATTATGATAGGGGTTGGTTCAATGGGAGTTTTGAGCGCATTTTATTATGCTTCATCTATTTCTTGGGGAGGTAGCACTTTTGAACCAACACAACAGGCATTTAATCGTTGGTTTCGGCCAGTGGGAGTAATTGCAGCTGTTCCTGATAGGCGTAATAGAGAATACTCTATTTTTTGGAGTGAACACAATCTATTTGAAAAAAGAAAATTTATAACCTCTAAAAAATTCCCAGATATATGGATACAAAAGAATGCAATATTTCTTAAAAATGGTTCTATATGGAAACCAAATCAATTTTGGTATGAAAGCCAAAATAAAATTTACCATTCTCAAAGGTTAGTTAGTTTCGCATTGCATCAACCGCATGGCCAAACAAATTCCGTTATGTTAGCTGAAAATGGTATGTATTCTTGGGAATTTGGAGGAATAGGTGAGGACGGAGTGAAAGTTGGACGATGGTGTAAGAAGCAATGTAATTTTCTTCTATACCATCCAAACATAAAAAACCAACCACACGGAGTTAGGCTTCAAATGCCACTACCAGGGTTAAATGAAAATCATCCAGTGAAATTATTTCTAGAAATGGAATCTATTTCGAATGAAATACCTCCTAATTTCTCAGAAAAAATTATACAACAAATGATAAAAAAACCATTTACAAAGAATTCCGCTAGGAAAGAGCTTGTTTTTAGCAATCCAGAAGTCATTCATCAATTGCCCATAAAATTACGACCACATCAAATATGGTTAATTTCACTTAAAACAGACAGAACTATTATACCTAAAGAACTTGATCAGAAAAGCACGGATGGTAGAGAATTAGGGGTAAGAGTTTTTTTTTGAAAGAACAGGATTAATTTTTTTTGGCATGGAATAATTTGTAATCACCCCAAGATTCAAATTTAACAGATTCAATTCCGCTGTATTGGAAAAGTAATTCAATCTGTTTTAGGTTAAATTGGTTTTTAAATCTTGGATCCAGCCAACTAACTTCATTTTTCTGCGATAATATCATCCCTGTAAAAGACCCTCCTGGTGATAGTGCTGAACTCGCTCGACTGAGCATAATCATTGCTTGTATTGGAGTAAGGCGTTCTATTATTGAGGAAATCCAAATCAAATCAAATTCTTGTTTGACTAGCCTAGCTGATGCATCAATTGCTGAAGATCTGAGAACCGTTACCTGCTCGCTCTCAACAAGTTCATTGTCATCATTATAGCGAAAAAGATCAGATGTATCGTCAATAATTGTGACTTTTGCGTCAGAGTGTAAATGTGTACGAACTGCATTCCATTCATGATTGTTGTCTCCCGGGAACATAAATATAGATTTTGCCTGTGAAACTATATTGATCATTAATTCTGGAAGTGAGGGTGGGATTGGATAATGTTTTTTAAAAGTTTCTAGTGCAGCTTCAATTTCTCCAGAACCTGCAATTAGGCTTGCTTGCTCTAATTTGATATTTACTAAACGAGGAGGGAGACCATGAAGTCGCCAATTAATATGTGACTCTAGAATATTTAGTCTTTCCCAAAGCGCTGCCATTCTATTGTCGACTGGTTGTGAACGAGGGAAAAGAGTTATTTCTTCTATAATAGCAGCAGTGTCTGAAGCTCCTAAAAATTTCCAAATAATTCTTCGAATAAAAAAAATTAAAGGGCGAGCAAACGAGAGCTGCCTTGGGAGTTTTGCCATAGGGGTAAACTCTTAAAATATAAATAAAAAAATAAGTTTAATAAATATTTTCTAAATACTAACATAGACTAATGATCAAACCAAACCATTTTAAAACGGAAAATGTGAAAATAGGCATAGATCTTCATAATTTATCTTTGAAAACAGACTCGAATGTTCGTACAGGAATTCAGCAAGTAGTTTTTAACTTGTTGGAAGCTCAATACTTGATGAGAAATAAGACTAAAAATATTCCAATTGAACTCATACCTATACCTATGCTTCCTAAACCTCCAGAGTCATGGTCACGCTTCACGAATTTAATGGATACAAATGTAAACAATTCTTCGTTTGTCTTAAAATCAGTTTCAGAAGAACTAGGGGTGCCTTTACAAGAACTTTGGAATGACAAAACAATGGAAGATAGTCAAAATTGGACAGAAGAGAAATTTTACAAAATTGTTTCTACTTTAGATTGGCTGGTTTTTATACCATTGAGTGAATTTCGCCACGTTGCAGAAGAAGCGAAGAGGCTTAATCCAAGTTTAAGAATTGCGGTATTAGTTTATGATATAGTAGCACTAATTAGAACTGAATTAGTTGCTGATGGAATGCCACATTGGTTTTTTTGCACACATATTTTAGGAATTCGCCATTTTGCCGATGTCTTGTTTACGATTTCACGTCACACCGCCTTTGACTGCATGAACGAACTTGGAACAATTTTAGGCACTCATGTCTCTATAATTGCAACTCCATTACCTTCAGAAATTCCATTAATTGTGGAAGAAAAGCCATCCTTTTTGAAAAGCTTTGATATAGCTAAAAACTTTTATTTTATATGTTTAGGAACTATTGAACCCCGTAAAAATCTTAGTTTGGCAATTAATGGATTTTTGCGATTTAAGCAAATATTCCCTAAATTGGCCGAAAATTTCAAGATGGTCTTAATTGGAGCCTCAGGGTGGAGTAATGAAGATAAAATATTGTCAAAAAAAATTCAGGATAAGCAAGAATACTTTATCTTGCCTGGATATTTACCTCGAGCAGAGATAGAGCAATTGATACGTCATGCTAATGCTTTGATCATGCCCTCGCGTTATGAAGGATTCGGAATGCCGCTTTCTCTGGCTCGTGAATTAGGTACAAAAGTCATCACTTGTCACAACAGTTCACTTCCGGAAGCTGCTGGATTTGACGCCACTTACGTTCCGGTGGATTCTCCAGATACTTTAGCTCTTGCACTTGCACAACATGCTTCCAATCAGGATTCTTTTAAGGGAAAACCAATTTCGTTTTATGCCCGTAACAAAGAAATACGTCAAGAATGGCAAAATATTCTTGAGCGCTGGGTGGAGACTTTCACTTCATTTAAGAAAAATCTCAATCATGAAAGTAGTAATCTGCACCGAACTCCAAACCGTTTGAAAATCTGTATAGATGTCCACAATCTATCCATTGATCCTAAAAAACTGGTAAAAACAGGCATCCAAGAAGTTAACTTTCAATTATTAAAATCATTAGCTTTATTGAGATCAGAATTAGCTGACATTGTGGAAATTATTGCTATTCCTATTTTACCTAACTCAACAAAGTATTTTAGCTTCTTCAAACCTACTTTTAATTGTTCTCCGAAATTACTGCAACAAGTTGAGCTGGAAATCAGTAAGGAAACTGGCATATCTGGGAATGACCTATGGGGATTTGATTTGGAATCAATGAAATATAATATAACTCCTATGGATTTCTGTAAGTTAGTCTCTGATACAGACTGGTTTTTTGTGACGAGTCAGTATGACATTCGAAGATGTTATAAAAAACTTAAAGAATCCTCACCAAAGGTAAAAATTTCATATCTAATTTACGATTTGATACCTGCTCTATTTCCAGAACTGGTTGTTAGAGGATTAGATACATGGTTTACTTATGAATATTTAAGGAGCATCAGGAATTTTTCATCACTAGCTTTGACAATTTCCAGAGCAAGCGCTCTGGATTTTCTAAATCATACTGAAAGTGAAGAACTTCCATTCCCTGTTTACTCGAGATTATTACCCCTTAAACAAAATAATTCATCATCTGAAACGAAATTTTCTGCTAATAGATTAAACTTCAAACTCCACACAAAGAATGAATTAACGCCGGGAAAATATTTTCTATTACTTGGAAGCACAGACCCTCGGAAAAACACTGCAAACACAATTAAAGGATTTACACGCTTCCACCACATTTACAAAGCTAAAGTTTCTGACTATAAGTTAGCAATTGTAGGCCCAAAACACTGGCGGTCAAATGTAATTGGAAATGCTCTGGAACAAGCAAGTGAAGAATGTGATATAGTAGAAATAAGTTATGTCCCAGATGATGTTATGCATTCATTGGTAAAAAACAGTTCAGGTGTATTGATGCCTAGCCTCTATGAAGGATTTGGTATTCCTTTGGCTTTGGCACGAAGTTATGGTATTCCTACATTGACTGCCAGTAACTCAAGTTTAGTCGAAGTAACCGAAGCAAATACCATTTTTGTTGACCCCGGCAGCAAAGATAGCTTGGCTTTAGGAATGTATGAATTATTGCAACAACCATTTCAAAATATTTCTATGAAGGACGATTGGTTAAGCTATACTCGTGATTTAATTAAGCTTCATCTGCAAGAATCGACTAATATAAAATTAGATAATACATCAAATTCAAGAGTTGCATGATTTCAATAATAACTGTTACATATAATAATTTTGAGGATTTGAAACGCACTCTGAATTCTTTAAAAAGAGTCGAAGGCATTGAAAAAATCGTTGTGAACGGGGGTAAATGCACCAAAACAAAGGATTATTTATGTCAATTTGATGGAATCGATATCTCTGAACCTGACAAAGGAATTTCAGATGCATTTAATAAAGGAGTATCTCACGCAAATGGAGACTTGGTAATGTTTCTTAATAGCGGTGACGTCCTATTGTCTAGGGATTATCTGCATGAAGCGGAAAAAATAATAAATTTTAATCCAGAAATATCTTTTGTACACTCTGATTTAGTTTTCGAAGACCGAATAAGTGGTGATATTCGATTAACAGCATTACAGCCTTTTTTCTTCAAAGCGCCTCCACTGGGAAGGGGAATGCCCTATCATCACCAATCCATGATCGTAAGAAAAAAAGTCTTTGAGAAAACAGGATTGTTTAAATTGCAATACAGAATCAGCATGGATTTTGACTGGGTATGTCGTCTACACAAAAATGGATTAGGTGGTTTTTATTGGAATAAAGAACCCGTTGTAAAAATGGATGGAGGAGGTATTTCTGCTCTTAAAGAACATTTAGTAATATTGGAGTCCCTGCAGTCACTTAAAGAAAATAAGCTTCTAACTATAAAAAATCTTTACGGAATTTCCGTTCGGACTATATTTTACTTTGCTCGACGCATGATGGAATTGTTGGGAATGGCAGAAATTCTAGGGAAACTAAAAAAGGAGAAACATAAATTGCTTTGGCAAAGATCAAGAGCTATGGCAATCAAGAATAATTTTTCTGCAATTCTCACGGAACCAAGGATTATTTTTCCTGCCACTTTTTCACAGAATTGGAAACAATTGCCACAAAAAAAAATCGGACTAAATGGTTTGTTGATCCATGACTACCCAACCGGGTTAAGTCGTTACAGCTATGAACTGATCCGTAGAATTATGACTCAATTAAGGGGTAGAAGCATTGCATACTCAGCATCACCTGAATTGAGCATGGAGTTCCCAGAATCAACAACTGGAGCGGTTCCTCCTTTCCGTTATCCTGCAAATTTCAGATCGAATAGTATTCGACTAAGTTGGGAGCAGGTTGGTCTCCGATATGCTTGCTTTAAAGACAAGCTCGATTTACTATATTCTCCAATTGCAGAAGGAATTTTATTCCCTAGACTCCCACAAATTATTACTGTTCACGATCTGCTGCCTTTCCACTATCCCAGTCTACTTCCACGTTGGGTACCTTATTATGAATATTTTCTTCCTTCTGTCATTAAGGGAAGTACTGCTGTCGTATGTGTTTCTGAATTTACACGTCAGGAGGTTCTTAATCGCTATTCGAACATTCCTGCTGAAAAACTAATAGTCATTCATGGAGGAGTGGATTTAGATAGGTTTCGTCCATGTTCTCCGGGAGTGATCAAAAAAAAATATAACCTCAAGGATTATCTATTGTGTGTAGGTGAAGTACGACCTTATAAGAATCTTGAAAATGTAATAAGGTCATTGGCTTTATGTCCTGATGGACCTCAATTAGCAATATCTGGAAAAATATTTGGCGAACATAAATTAAAATTAGAAACCCTTGCCAACTCACTAAAAATTGAAAACAGGGTTGTATGGCTTGGGTATGTCCCAGATAATTTGCTACCAAATCTTTATACTGAAGCTATGGCCTTTATTTTCCCAAGCTTATATGAGGGTTTTGGACTGCCGATACTTGAGGCGATGGCTTGCGGCTGTCCTACTCTAAGCTCAAATCGTTGCAGTCTGCCTGAAATAGGGGGGGAAGCTGTCCATTATTTTAACCCAACTGATCTAAACGAAATAACTGAATCAATCCGGAAAATTTGTGAAGATTCAGAATTTCGGCATTCTCTTGGAACGCGTGGTCCCGAACAGGCTAAAAATTTTAATTGGGATTCCTCCTTCAAATCTCACATGGACTTGTTCGAAACAATTTTGAATTAAATTGTTCACGCAATCTCAAACTTCATAAAATTAATGAGTCAATTTTTGAGTAATAAAGGATTCCGCAAATATTTTGCAAACACTTCTTGGCTTCTTGGAGAAAGAGTCTTTCGTATGACAATTTCTCTATTTGTTGGAATTTATGTGGCTCGTTATCTGGGACCTGAGCGTTTTGGTTTACTGAGTTACGCTCTAAGCTTTGTTTGGCTATTCAGCTCCCTAGCTTCATTAGGTTTAAACGATATTCTTGTAAGAGAATTAGTTAATCAGCCTGAAAACAGTCAAAATTTAATCGCAACTGCTCTTTGGCTAAAAGTATGCGGTTTTGGTTTAATGGGCCTTACCGTTACGGTAGTACTTATATTTAAATCAGAGGATCAACTAACATTATTGTTGATTTCTATAATTATATTAGGATTCCTATTTCAGGCCACCAATGTTGTAGAGTTTTATTTTCAAGCAAAAGTTCAATCTAAATTTATTGTTCGGGCACAAGTTGTTCAATTATTAATAACTTCAATTTTCAAAATATATTTAGTCTGGAGTAAAGCTAATTTGCTTTGGTTTGCATTAGCATTAATGCTTGATCAAGCTCTAATTGCTATTTTGTTTTTGTATTTGTACAAATGGAAGGTAAAAAAATTTCCTTTTCTTTACTTTAATTGGGAAAAGACAAAGTTGCTAATCAGAGACGGATGGCCATTAATTTTTACAGGTATGGTTGTTTTGGTATACATGAAAATTGACCAAGTAATGCTTAAGGAAATGCTGAATACAAAAGCAGTTGGAGTTTATGCTGCAGCAGTGAGACTTTGTGAAACTTTGTATTTTATTCCAACTGCTCTTATGGCTTCTCTTTTTCCTGCTGTTGTTTATGCAAGAAAAAAAAGTGAAAAAATTTATGAACAGAGAATCCAAAAACTCTATGATTTAATGGTTTGGGGGTCTGTTATAATTGCTATTCCGACCACACTAGTTTCTAATTGGATTATTTTGCTTCTTTATGGAACAGATTTTCAGGAAGCAGCTGATGTTCTTCGTATATATATTTGGGCAGTAGTTTTTGTATCACTTGGTGTTGCTAGTTCAAAATGGTTAGTTGCAGAAAACCTTCAACATTATTCATTTTACATAACAACCCTTGGAGCGATAGTAAATGTGGGATGCAATTTGTGGCTTATCCCTATACACGGCATCAAAGGAGCTGCTATTGCAACATTATTAGCTCAAGGGACAGTATCCTTTTTAGGTTTGTCTTTTTTTGGTAAAACGAGAAAGAATTGTTGGAAAGTGATAAATTCCTTAAACGCATATGGTGCTTACAAAAGAATCTTTCATTAACTAAGTTGTAAATAAATGTTGATGCAAAGTAAGGGTATTTAAGTCCTAATCTCCAAACTTACTGGCACTTTTTTTAATTTTGAAAAAAGCAATTAATATACGATAAATTTTCTCATCAATTAAAAAAATACATCTTTTAAAATTATTATTTAAATATGGATTCTAATCTTAGTCACCTAGAATTTCTGGAAGCTGAATCTATTGAAATTATAAGAGAAGCCATTGCTGGAGCTAAGAATCCAGTAATGCTATATTCGATAGGTAAGGATTCTTCTGTGATGCTTCAATTAGCTTTAAAGTCATTTTATCCTGCATCGCCACCCCTTCCCCTTCTACATGTAGATACAACATGGAAATTCAAGGAAATGTATAATTTTCGTAATCAAATTGCTCGCGATTCAGGAATGGAACTAATTGTACATACCAATCAAGAAGGCGTAAAAGCAGGAATAAGTCCATTTACCCATAGTTCAAACTATTATACAGATGTGATGAAAACTCAGGCACTTCGTCAAGTTCTGGAAATAGGGGGTTATGATGTCATTTTAGGGGGAGCCAGAAGGGATGAAGAAAAATCTCGTGCCAAAGAACGCGTTTTCTCTTTTCGTTCTGAGGGTCATAACTGGGATCCTAAAGCTCAGCGTCCTGAACTATGGAATCTTTATAACACTAAGCTTAATAATGGACAAACCATGAGAGTTTTTCCACTTTCAAACTGGACTGAGAAAGACGTCTGGCAATATCTTCTGCAGGAAAAAATCTCAATTGTTCCTTTATATTTCGCAAAAGAAAGGCCCATAGTATATCGGAATGAAACTTTGATAATGGTTGATGATGAAAGAATTCCCTTGGAAACCGGAGAAAAACCACAAATGAAATCCGTTCGTTTTCGTACACTGGGGTGCTATCCCTTAACAGGTGCAATTGAGAGTAATGCCTCTACATTGGAAGAAATTGTTCTTGAAACGATGAAGGCTAAAACCTCAGAGCGAGAAGGACGTCTCATTGATAGTGATGAAGCAGGCTCAATGGAAAAGAAAAAGAGAGAAGGATATTTTTGAGAAAAATTTAAAATATTTTTTATCGATTGTACAAATAATTGATCTATAAATGAATTTTAAAATTAAGGATTTGTCTTTGAATATGAAAATTATTTTTATTAAAATTAGCCCCAGTTAATCCATCCGTGTCGATGAAAAATATTAGCGAGTTTCTTTTAAATCAATATCAAAAAAAAACTTTGAGACTCATAACTTGTGGCAGCGTTGATGATGGTAAAAGTACTCTTATAGGCAGACTTTTGCATGAATCACAGAATGTGTTTGAGGATCAACTAAAATCTTTGGAGAAGGATTCAGAAAAATTTGGAACTCATAAGAATGAATTAGACTTTTCTCTTCTGGTTGATGGTTTAAAAGCAGAACGTGAGCAAGGAATCACAATTGATGTTGCCTACCGCTTTTTTGAGACAGAACATCGGCGATATATTGTTGCAGACACTCCAGGACATGAACAATACACCCGTAATATGGCCACAGCTGCATCAAATGCAGAACTAGCTATTCTTTTGGTTGATGCTCAAAAAGGTATTCTCGCACAAACCAGAAGGCACTATCGAATTGTTACTTTGATGGGTATCCGCAATTTAGTAATAGCAGTTAATAAGATGGATTTAGTTCAATATAAAGAAGATGTTTTCCAGAAAATAGATTCAGACTTTCGAAACCTTGTTTTGGATCATGATTTGAATCAAATTCAGGTTATCCCGATATCTGCAACTAAGGGAGTAAATATAACTGAAAATGATCAAACAATTTCATTTTACTCTGGACCAAGCCTTTTAGAATATCTTGATCAGCTTCAAATAAGAAATTCCTCAAATAATCTGAAGGTTCCTAGCTCTCAAGAATCATCATTTCGTATGCCTGTTCAGCGAGTAATTCGACCAGATGAATCCTATAGAAGTTTTAGTGGAAGAATAGCATCAGGTTCGGTGAGTAATGGAGATTTAGTAAAGATCCTACCTTCAGGAGTTCAATCAAGTGTGCGTTCAGTTGATTTGTGGAAAAATTCTATATCTAATGCCTCAAAAAATACTTCAATTACACTTACATTGGAAGACGAGGTTGATGTAAGCCGTGGAGATGTTATCTGCGCATCTGAAGACCCTCCTGAAATAGCAGATCAATTCCAAGTCGATCTAATTTGGATGTCAAAGGAACCACTTATACCTGGAAGACAATATCTAATGCGCCTTCATCAACAGGAGGTTAACGCACAAGTAACTCGGATCCGTTTCAAAGAAGAGATTGAAACTGGTAAACACCTGGCAGCAGAAACGCTTGAAATGAATGAGATCGCCCAAATAAATCTTTCAACCAATCGGCCAGTTGTATTTGAACCATATTCCTCTAACCGTTTGATGGGGGGGTTCATACTTATTGACAAAATGAATTTTGATACAGTAGGGGCTGGTATAATTAAATTTGCACTGCGACGTTCTTCTAATATTCATTGGCAAAAACTTCAAGTTAACAAAGTACAGCGTGCAAAACAAAAAATGCAAACTCCAAAATGCCTCTGGTTCACAGGTCTCTCTGGATCAGGAAAATCAACGATAGCCTCTCTTGTCGAAAAGAAACTCCATGCAGACGGCATACACACATATTTGTTGGATGGAGACAATATTCGTCATGGACTCAACAGGGATCTTGGATTCACCAATGAAGATAGGGTTGAAAATATGCGTCGTATTTCTGAGGTGGCAAGACTTATGGTTGATGCAGGTTTGATTGTGCTAGTAAGTTTTATTTCACCATTTAGGGCAGAGAGACAAATGGTCCGCGAATTGTTTGATCCAAGCGAGTTTTTAGAAATTTTCGTCGATACGCCTTTGGAAGAATGTGAAAGAAGAGATACAAAAGGCCTTTATGCCAAAGCAAGGTCGGGGAAATTGAAAAACTTCACTGGTATAGACAGTGCCTATGAACCACCTGAAAGTGCAGAGATTAAGTTAAATACTATAACATCTAAACCTGAGAAATGTGTTGATATGATTTTAGAAAAAATTAATATTTTTTAACAAAACTTCTATGTGAATTTTTTTATCTTAAACCCAGCATAGTTAGATAAGGTTTTTTGTATTGTTACCTCAAATATTCTATGTGAACCAAGAATTAAAATTGAATAGAAATGAAAATATAATAATCTCTATGAGTAATTTTGACTTTACTAGATCATAAAGGCATTTTTTAAACATATAATTTTTAAGGAATATGGGAAACAATTTAACCCAAGATTTCAAACCACCAAACAAACTCAATACGGCAGTACTGTTTTTAGTATTTAATCGCATTCAGACTACAAAGCTAGTTTTTGAATCAATAAAGAAAGCAAAACCCCCAAGACTCTATATTGCTGCAGATGGACCTAGAGACAACTATGATAGAGAAAATGAAAAAGTAGAATCTGTAAGAAATTATATTTTGGAAAACATAGATTGGAATTGTGAAGTAAAAACATTTTTCCGAAATCAAAATCTTGGTTGCCGTCTGGCAGTAAGTCAAGCCATAGACTGGTTTTTTGATTATGAGACCAAGGGAATAATTTTAGAAGATGATACAAAACCATCAGAACAATTTTTTCAATTCATCAATTTTGGCTTGCACAAATACAAAAATAGAACAGAAATAGGATGTGTTTGCGGATATAATCCCTTAGAACCAAAACTTGACAAAACAGATAGAATTATAATTGCTAATTATCCTCATATATGGGGTTGGGGTACATGGAAAAGAGTCTGGGATAAGTATCATATGAAAACTTTTAATCATTTCTATAAAGTAAGAACTTTATACCAACATATTAAACATCTAAGAGGGGCGATATGTATTTCTCGTATTTTAAAAGGTGTGGAACAGGGAGAAATAGATACTTGGGATGCACAATTTGGATTTATGTTTTCTAATTATAAATTTAAAGCAGTTTATCCTCCAATAAATTTAATTGAAAATATTGGAATTGGAAATTTTGCAACCAATACAAAAGAACTGAAAAATATAAATAAAATTTCGACTGTAAAATTGAATTATCAAAATCTAAAAGAATCGTATGATGAATTATTTGAACAAGAAAGGTTTAATATTGAATATCCAAATATCTACAATAGATTTATTTTCAAATGCAGGAAATTTTTGAAAAATACATAGAAAACTCATTTGACAGTCATCAGCAGGCAAATTTTAAGTTTCACCAATTTGAATTAAATTACAAGAAATTTTTTAAAAAAGGTGTCTCCTTAAATACTCTAGATATAGGAGTTGGTCGGGGTGAAATGCTTAGTTGTATGAAAAAATGGGGGCACAATTATCATGGTATTGATATTTCTCCTTCTACAGTTGAGTTTTGCAAAAAATTAGATTTATCATGCGAGCTGGTAGACGATACTGAGTTTTGGCTTAATGATCATCAAAAACAATTTGATATAATAACTTGCTTAGATGTTTTGGAACACATACCAAAAGATCAGTTAATTTCGTTTCTGAAAGGAATATTTAATTCATTGAAAATTGGTGGAATTGTAATTTTTCAAGTACCAAACCTTCAATCTCCATTTGGATATTTACACCACTTTAACGATATTACACACATTAATGGATTTGTAGAGCATAGTCTCAATCAAGTTTTATTATCTGCTGGATTTAAAAATACATCCTGTTATGGATTTGAAGAGTTATATGAAAAAACACCTAAGGTTTTTACAAAAAAAATTCTACGATTTTTTTTTAGAAAAATAGTTAGATTTTTACGGACAATAAATACTAACCCAAATCCAGAAATACTTGATCCAGTGTTTTTTACTGTAGCAAATCGAGAGGGATAATTTCACCCTAATCTATTAGAGTAAAATATTGAAGCAAACAATTATTATCTTTTGGACTGGTTATCAATCAGAATAAATTCTCACTATCTTTGCAAAAAATATCAGATTATCAATTTTATGACATAAAATTAAATTCTGAGCTGAGAATAACCTATTTAGTTTAAATAAGTACAACGGTATGAACTGGGTAGTAATTTGAAAGACTAAAGTTCAAGTATTAATGACTCTCATCAAACCATCCCTGATATTTGTAAAGGCACTACTGTTTTTCTTATTTGATAGTTTAGCACTGTCTAATGTCCGATCTTCTGGTAGTAATCAACTAAAATTGATACTTATAATTCGCCAAGATGCGATTGGTGATTTTGTGATGTGGCTGGATACCGCAAAGGAATACCGAAAATTATATCCTCCTGAGAAATACGAATTAGTGCTAATTGGCAATGAATTGTGGTGTAGTTTAGCAATGCAGCTTCCATATTGGGATAAAGTTATTCAAGTAAATGTAAAACAATTCAAAACTTTTTCTAGATACCGTTGGAAAATGCTAAGGAAAATCCGCAAATTGAAGATTGAAACAGCAATACAGCCCACTTTCTCTCGTGAATTTTATAATGGTGATGCATTAATTAGAGCTAGTCGGGCCCGTCGAAAAGTTAGTTCTGACGGAGATATGAGTAATCGGAATTGGTTAAAAAAGATTTTGTCAGATCGCTGGCACACAGATTTAATACCAGCCTCTCCCGATCCCATGACAGAATTAGAAAGAAACGCAGAATTTTTTTCAGGGCTTTCAAGTTCTCCATACTTCGCCAGTTTCCCTAGGATAAAGATCCCCGAATTTTTCATAACTTCAGAACTTAAAGATCAAACATTTTACGTGCTTGTACCTGGGACAAGTGGAAGTGTTTTAGGGAAAGAATGGCCCCCCTCATGTTTCTCAAGTCTTGCTACTAAAGTATATAAACAAACTGGCTGGAATGGTATTATTTGTGGAGTCAAAAAAGAGCATTTTTTGGGAGAACAAATTAGAGAACTATCTAAAGCTCCTCTTCAAAATTTATCCGGTCAGACATCGTTACCAGAATTAGCAGGTTTGTTAAGCAAAAGTCGACTTACGATTAGTAATGACACCGGCGCAGTTTTCATATCCTCTGCTGTAGGAACTAAGTCAGTATGCATTTTAGGAGGCGGTCATTTCGGCCGCTTTTTGCCTTATCCTGATATAAATGGTCAAGAAAACAACATGGAGGTGGTTTTCCACGAAATGCCTTGTTATGGTTGTAATTGGCAGTGCATATATAAGATAAAGAAGGGAGAACCTACTCCATGTATCTCGAATGTTAGAGTTGATGATGTATGGAATAAAATAAAACCACTACTGAATGAATAATATTTTTTATTTTCTCCCTCTATTTTTATTATTTCGTATCCTTACATCGTCTTAAAATAGTTATAGTTTTTATAACAAATGTTATTTTTTCTTGAATTTTAGATGTATCCTTATTTTAAATTTTTGCTCATCCATGAATTTGTTTGAGGAAAAACCTATTTAATTTAAAATTATGTACAATTTTGATTGTATTAGGATCACAATATAACGTTTCCAGATATAAGGGTTCAAATATATTATAGTTTTGAAATACTAAATTATTAAATCAAAAATATTTATGTTGAATGCACTACCGAAAAGTAAAGATATTTTGGAAAATCCGATGGGATTTCCCATTTCTTTCGAACTACCAATAATTAAAGATCTTACCAAATATAAAAATACTCTTTATGCTCCAGCACACGTGACTACTAATTGGGAAGGCTATAAAACCCATTTGGCTTCAGTACTTCCATCTTTTCATCCCAAGGTCTTGCTAATGGCTCATGATATGAGTGAGATTGAGAATATTACATTGATGTCATTAGGTGGAGTAATTAGAGAAATGAATGGAGTTCCCTATTACTTATTGGTCGGACCTCACAATATTCATCTCACTTTTGAAGCAATAGAAAAAAATCAGCCAGAATGGCTTGGAATTAGCCTTTATACAGGATTGACAAAATATGTCTTCGAATGGATTGTTAAATATAAAATTGATAAAGCAAGATCTATTACAAAGAAAAATATTTTGGATTTTAAAACTGCAGATAAACTCTTAAAAGGAATGGTTCGAGAAGCTAAAGGGCCTGTTTTTGAGGGTAATAAATTGGTTTATGCTCCGATCATTATTGGCGGGCATTATAATAACTACAACTTTAAAGATTCATGGGATAGAGGGGGAGAATATATCGTTCGAGGAAAAGGGATAAATATTTTCAGAGATATATTACTGGGTCTATATGATCCAGGGATTTATCATGATCCTATGCCTTACGCTAATATTCCTAGAATGGACAGAGAAAATTTTTATAGGGATACTTTTGAATTTTCGGATAAAACAAAAAAATATGCGTTAAGTAAGATTAAATCAGTCTTGACTGCTTTAGGATGTAGTTATTCATGTACTTATTGTTATGTGAGCTCTCTAATAGATAATTTACGTGAAGCATATAGTGAAGTAGGCGTGAGGCCCCCTAGTATAATTCAAGACCGATTGATAGAAACCGTTGTTCAAGAAGGAGAAGAGATACTTGCTTTGGATAAAATTTATGGTGTAAAAACAACAGCTGTATTTGATCAGGCAGATATTTCCTTAAATAATATGCATTGGTGGGAGCAGTTGAAAAATCTTTGGGTGGATAGGGTAGGAATACCTTTTTACATTCAGGCCAGACCCGCAATGCTAGCTGGGAAAAAAGGCAAGCAGAGAATTAAATTGATTTCAGATAAAGGACTTGTTGCAGGTATTTCAATGGCAATTGAGTCAGGGGACCCTAAAATTAGAAAACTCCTCCTCGATCGCCATGAAAGCAATGATACCATTCTTGACGCAATTAATAATGTAAAAGAAAGTAGCATTCCATTAAGAACACAGTGCATTATTGGACTCCCTGTATTAAGACCTTCCAAATTATTAAACCCAATTCAAAACAAACTTTCACTGATTGACAAAGATGGACAAGAACATTATTACAATGATCCTATTCAAGAGTCTTTATCTTGTTTGGAACTTGTATGTAAATCATACTTCGGAAAAGAAGATTACTATTGGAACGCACTATACTCTCCTTTCCCAGGGACTCCATTAGGAGATTACGCAGTAGCTGCAGGTTTTGCAGATGATGATACGGATGCCCATGCATACCAATTTACAACAGATAGTGGGTTACATTGTTTCACAGGAATTACTCTAAAACGTCAAATTGCATTCAGTCAAACGTCCAATTTTTTTGCACATTTTAAAAATGGAAAAGATTTGATGGTTTTATTCCTTTACGGTAACAATAATTTCCAATTAATCGACTTTGCTGAATTTGTTGATTCCAATCCTAAATTATTTAAACCGAAAGAGACTCAAAAACAGTATGGTATAATTCCAAATATTAACAGAACCCTGTTATTAAAATTTTTTGAGGAAGTCTATAATGATGAAGAAAAAATTTTCAAATCAATAAATATAAAACTTATAGACTATTATCTCGCTTTATTGGACGGGCTAATCCTTGCTGCAAAAATTGCTGATAAATACTATGAGTTAAAAGAACAGGAAAAGACATTTAACCTAGCAAATCTTTACAGAGTGGAGCGTCTTCATTATTATGACAACAGTTATAACATGTCTTACATTCCCAAACGTTTTGAGGGCATTCTAAAACCGTTTGTTGATGATAGCCAAGTAAATGTCAATCAATTTAGCTAATCAATTTTAAATTTACTAAAAAGAAGATCTCTATTGAAAAGATTTACATTGTCCATACATTACTAAATGAGTAATGATACAGTCTAGGGAAATGTGAAATCTTTTCTTCCAAGCTAACCTTTTTCAAGCTGCCCCCTTAAATCACTAATTCTATCGCGTAGATCTGCAGCACGTTCAAAATTAAGAATTTCTGCCGCCTCCCTCATTTCTTGCTCCAATTCACTTATATTATCTTCCAAATTATTTATAGTTTCGTAAACAGGAGTTTCTTCAGTAACTTCGATCATTTCATCTAATTCTATTGGAGCAAGCGATGGAGCAATTTTCCGATAAATGGTCTTTGGAACAACACCATGTAGTTGGTTGTATGCAGCCTGTTTTTGTCGGCGTTTTTCTGTTATGTCAATCGTGATTCGCATTGAATCAGTAGTTTTGTCAGCATACATAATGACACAACCGTTCGAGTTACGGGATGCTCTTCCACAAGTTTGAATCAGTGAACGGACAGAACGTAAAAACCCTTCTTTATCAGCATCAAAAATTCCAACTAAAGAAACTTCAGGTAAATCCAGTCCTTCCCTGAGAAGGTTTATTCCAACTAAAACATCAAATTCTCCTGCGCGAAGATCATGCAAAATTTTGCTTCGTTCAACAACGTCCACATCAGAATGCACGTATCTTACTCTGACATTCAAATCTTCATAATATTCTGTTAGATCTTCTGCCATGCGTTTTGTGAGTGTGGTTATGAGAACCCGTTCATTACGCTTAGTTCTCAATCGGATTTCATGTAACATGTCGTCAACCTGTCCAAGTACCGGACGAATTTCAATTTTTGGCTCAAGCAAACCTGTTGGGCGTAATACAAGTTCTGCCATCTTACCTTTTGTCAATTCCAGTTCATAATCTCCTGGGGTTGCTGAAACATAAACTATCTGCTGTGGAAATTTTTCAAATTCTGGAAATTGAAGTGGACGATTATCTATTGCGGAGGGTAAACGAAACCCATGCTCAACTAGAGTTGATTTTCTCGAGTAATCTCCTTTAAACATTGCCCGAAGCTGGGGAAGCGTCATATGACTTTCGTCAATAAATATGAGCGAATCATCCGGGAAATAATTCAGCAAAGTTGCTGGCGGTGTTCCTTCCTCCCTACGATCAATGATTCGGCTATAGTTCTCAATTCCAGAACATGATCCAGTTTGTTCTATCATTTCAATATCATATTCTGTACGCTGGGTGAGTCGCTGTGCTTCCAGAATTTTATTCTGCGCGTTGAGATCCTCCAGACGTTTACGAAGCTCTTCTCGAATTAATTTTAATGTTTCTGGAACATGCTCAGCTGGGGCGGCATAGTGCGAGGCAGGATAAATTACAAAATGCTGGTAGGACATTTGCTTTTTACCAGTTAAGGGATCAAATCTTACAAGACTCTCAACTTCATTACCAAAGAGTTCAACTCGAATCGCCGACTCTGATTCAGCTAAATAGATATCTATCACATCACCCCGAACCCTGAAAGTACCTCTGTGGAAATCATGATCGTTCCTAGTGTATAATAATTCTACGAGTCTTTTTAGAATATCCTGACGTGAAATTTGATCTCCCACTTTGAAAATAAGTAACATTTTTTCATATTTTTCTGGTGAACCAATTCCATAAATGCAGGAAACACTGGCTACAATCAATACATCCCGGCGTTCAAGTAGTGAGCGGGTTGCTGAAAGCCGCATGCGATCCAGATCATCATTTAATGCTGTATCCTTCTCGATATAAAGGTCACGACTGGGAACATATGCTTCAGGTTGATAGTAATCATAATAACTTACAAAATATTCAACCGCATTCTCAGGAAAGAAGGACTGAAATTCATTATAAAGCTGCCCAGCAAGTGTTTTATTATGCGCAATAACTAGAGTGGGACGCTGTAATTGCTGGACAATATTAGCCATTGAAAATGTTTTACCAGAACCAGTAATTCCCAGCAAAACCTGATGTTTATGATCCTTTTCGACACCATCAACCAAAGTTTCAATGGCCTGAGGCTGATCACCAGAAGGATTATAATCAGATTGGAGCTTGAACTGCATAAATATTTGTTTAATTATCTATCACTTCCGGAGGCCAACTCACCAAACCCTCCGGATAAATAACTTTTAAAGAATACAATCCATGAGCTGGAGCAGTACATCCAGCAAGATTTCGATCGCCATTATTTAAGGCTTTTTTAATATCTGCATGCTTTATGCGAGCCTGTGCTGCTTCAACCAAGGTGCCCGTAATTATTCTTACCATGTGTTGCAAAAAAGAATTAGCTTCAATTTCTATTTGTAAAATAGAATTTTGAGCATACAAATTGTTTATGGAGATATCTCGAATATTTTTGACTGTGTTCGGAGAACTGCAATTTGAAGAACGAAATGCTGAAAAATCGTGTTCTCCAATTAAAACTTCGGCCACATGCTTCATTATGTCAACATCTAAATCCTGAACTATGTGCCAGCTTTTATTTTTTGTAAATGGTGAGTGGTAGGAATTATTGGCAATCAAATAACGGTATCTTTTTCCAATTGCATTATGCCTAGCGTGAAAATCTGCTGATACCTTCTGAACCGATTTAACAACAATATCCTCGGGCAATACAGCATTTAAAGCATTTCGCCACTTTTCAGCCGTTTTTATATTTTTTGAAGTTGAATTAAAATTAGCTGTGAAGTTAAGTGCATGAACCCCAGAGTCAGTGCGGCCTGCACCATGAACTTTCAGATTTACTCCTGTAAGACTTTGTATTGCTTGTTGGAGGGTGCCTTGGATCGTAGGAAAATCAGGCTGAACCTGCCAACCATGATAAGAGGATCCATCAAATGTCAGCAAAAGGAGCCAGTTTTGTGCAGATGGCACGATTTTATTGGAAACATTATCCGTTCACTTGTTCTGCCAATGCACGAACTCGTGATGGGTCGTTGCCAGTAACACTGCCAATTTCTTTTCCCTCTTTAAGAAGAATTATGTATGGGATTCCACGAACACCAAAACGTGCTGCTGTTTGCGAATTTTTATCAACATCAAGCTTACAAACTTTGAGTTTGCCCTGCATGTCATTAGCAATTTCATCAATCAGAGGAGCTAATGCTAAACATGGCCCACACCATGCTGCCCAAAAATCGACAAGTGTATATCCTGTTTTGGTTTCATCATCAAAATTTGAATCTTCAAGGTTAATTACCATTTCACTTGCCATAACTTACTCCTGCTGATTAAAAATTTATTTCCTTAAAAACGATCAATATTAAATTATACTTAAAATAGAAAATTATTTATTTTTGAGGATTCATTATTGTCAAATAGACAAATGATTTACAAGTTATTTTCAAAAATGAATTATCTTCTATAGAAAAAAAAGGAATTCAAGATAGTGCAAAAATTTTCTAATATATTTTTATCTTTCATGATATTTACTTATTAATCTTGATAAATCAGAAATTTCTTTTAAGTTGAGATGTGTAGAACAAATTAATTTTTTCAAAAATAGAGTTTGGCTAAATTAAGATTTATATTTTACCATTGGATATGACTGAACATGAATGAATTAATTCAGCAAAAAATCAGACAGTATCTAGTGCACTCTTTTCTTTATTATCAATTAGATGAATCAATCATCTCCGACAGGCATTATGACCAGATTTGTGAAGATATAACAAAGTTAATATCAAGCAATTCAAACAAAAATTTATTACCATTTCATGATCTTGTAAAATCAAACCTCACTGAAAATGCTTCCGGTTTTTCAATTAACAATTACCCCCCAGAGATAGTAAGTGCGGCACTTCATCTTTTATATCAAGCCAATTACGTTGATTCTATGTCATTTGAGACTTTCCTTGAGCGTTTTGGATATAGTAATTCTAAAGTAAGTAATGTCTAGAAAAAAAAAGATTAAAGTAAATACTCCACAGGATGAAAAATTCGTTCCACAGGAAGAAGAATTCGTTCCACAGGAAGAAGAATCATTTAAAAAGCTTGGCAACATAATTAGGGAAGCAAGAATTGCGAAAAATCTATCCCTAGAAAGCGTTTCAGGTCATTTACATATTGCTGTAAAAATTCTGGATGCTATTGAAGAAGGTAAGCCAGAGAAAGGTCCAAAACCTGTGTTTTTGCGTGGTTTAGTTCGAACCTACTGCAATTATCTTAGCCTAGATAAAACTGATATTGTTGATAAAATAGATAAGTTTTTAAAATCCGATATTCAGGGAGAACAACAACTAAAAACCCTTAGGCCAGTTATTGAAATAAAGGATTCTCATCCAATCCGTAACATTGTGATTTTTTTAGTTATAGTAACAGGAGGTTACTTATTATATTCTATTTATTCATACCAAATTACTACTTTCCTTACACAAGACAATAATACACAGTCACAATCCAAAACTTTTTTAGCTACAGATAAATCAGTAGAAAGTGAAAAAATTAGTGTTACAAGTAGTGGTGTTGTCAAATCTTCCCAGTCAGCAAAACAATCTAATATAGAAACTGCTTCTTTTGAACAAATAAAAACATCCTCTATGGAAGATTCAAATCTGGCAAAAAATGAGACAAATGGCAGAGACAAAACTAATGATGATGTTCTAACTGAAAAAAAAGAGCCCAATGAAGTTCTTATTGAAAAAGATAAAATATCAGAAAAATTGAATTTTGAATCTGAAATAAATCTCTCAGAACAAAGTCAAACTAATCTCTCAGATTTGTCACAACCAAAAGTTGATCAAGTTCTTTTAGAGCCTTTGACACTTGAAGTAGAAGCTTCTGAAGGAACATGGATAAGTATTTCTGTGGATTCGAATGAGGCCAAGGACATAAGACTAAATACAGATGAAATTTATCAGTGGGAGGCAAAGAAAGAATATCTGCTTACACTAGGTAACACAAATGCAGTTAGAATTTTGTTAAATGGAAGGGAGATTGAAACAAACCGAACTCATCAGCTGTTGACAGACTGGTTAATTGACAAAAGTTTTTTGCCCTAGATCTCATAATATTTTTTATTTTAAAATTTTTTTAAAATTCAGTTAACATGGTCTCCAATTTTAATATAAAAATCTATACTTATAACTATGTTTTAAATATAAAATGCAAAAAATCTTTTAAGTTAATTTCTTGCAGTTTAAATCATGAATACCGTGAATAATAGCACTAAATTTGAAAACGGGAAACGATATTATCCGATCAGCCAACATTATCGTGAACTCTTTGGTGAAAAAGTATATAAAGTTAGTGTTTCAGTAGCAAAGTCATGTCCAAACAGGGAAGGTCATCAAGGAATGAATGTATGCATTTTTTGTGATGAATGGGGCTCTGCTGCTTATCATCAATTCAGAGATTTACCTATAATGAAGCAAATCCAAATAAACCGAGAGGCTATCAGAAATCGATATAAAGCTAAAAAATTTCTAATTTATTTTCAAGCCTACACTAATACCTTTGGAAATTTTAGTTGTTTAGAAACTCTGTATGATGAAGCTTTAAATGAAGCAGATGTAGTAGGTTTAGTGGTTGGGACTCGTCCTGATTGTCTTCCAAAAAGGATTCTGCATAAGTTTGCTAATCTCTCCAAAGAACAATATCTATCAGTAGAACTTGGAGCACAAACTTTTGATGATAATCAACTAAATTTTCTGTCAAGAGGTCATAACAGCGCTACTTCAATTAAAGCAATTAAGAAATTAAAATCTTTGCAAAATGTCAATATCTGTGTGCATTTAATGTTTGGGCTTCCAGATGAAACTGATCAACAAATTCGAGAAACAGCAAAATTACTGTCAGAACTAGAAATTAGCGGAGTAAAGCTTCACAACCTACATGTACTCCGAAACACAGGACTTGAAAAGTTGTACAAAGAATCTAAATTTTTTCCAATACAGCTAGAAGAATACGCTCGCAGAGTAGCTATATTCCTTGAAAATCTTTCTCCAAAAATCACAGTGCATCGTCTAGCTGCAGTAGCATCTAGGTGGGACCAGTTAGTGGCACCATCTTGGACTCGAGAAAAAATGCGCCCAACTCAGTTTATTGATGATTATTTAGAGGAAAAACAAACATGGCAGGGTAGAAAATTTAAAGACAATTAATAAAGTTTTGGGAAATATAACATTAGATCATTTCAGGCAAAAATTCGTAGATAAATTTACCTTTATAAATTTTTTTAATAAAAACAAAATTTGGTTTCTGAAACGCTAAAATTCCAGAAAAACACAGAAAATGGAAAGGTATCAGAAAAAATCTTTGCCGAGAGACAACTGGATGAATTGATTTCTGATAATTCAGATCGCAAATTAGCAAAAAAGATACTTGAACTTCTTCAGGACTCTAAGGCAGAAGAAATCGTTTTGATTGATGTCCGATATAACTCAAATTTAGCTGATTATCTTTTCATTTGTGAGGGAAGATCTCAGTTGCATTGCCGGGGAATCGCTGAAAATGTTATTATTCGTCTAAAACATCATGGTGAGATCAATTTAGGCATAGAAGGTGAGCTTGAAGGGAATTGGGTTTTGCTAGATTACGGAAACATTTTACTGCATGTTTTTCATCCAGAAATTCGCAAATATTATAACCTAGAAGAATTATATGCAGCACCTCAATTAAAGGACGGCAAAAATAATATAAATCCCTGAAATTATCATGCAAAGGATAAATTATGCCAGGTGAGGGAATTCCTCAATGGTTGGAAGATTTAGAGAAAATTCCACTTGATTCCCGATTAAGACGCAAAGCGTCTCTAAAGCGCTTCAACACATGGAGAATTGGAGGTGCTGCTGAATGCGTGATTGATGTTAAAAATCTTAAAGATTTAAGGCTCCTGCTTCCGTTCATTCACAAAAATCAAATACCCTGGTTCGTCATCGGCAAAGGTTCAAATTTGCTTGTGCCAGACAAGACTTGGCCAGGAATAATATTACATCTGAGTGGTGATTTTAAATGTTGGGAGCCCTTAGAAGAAAAATTTAATTCAGGGGGGAAAAAAGTATCTGCTGGAGCTGCATTGGCAGACGTAACTTTTGCTCAAAAATGTGTGCCTCACGGGTGGGGAGGCATGGAATTTTTAATTGGAATTCCAGGAACGATTGGTGGAGCAATTGCAATGAACGCTGGGGCACATGGAGCTGAAACTGCCGATTTTATCGACGAGATCGAGTGGATGGATATGGAAGGAAATTTACATTGTACAGCCAAAGACGAAATTGAATTCCGCTATCGCTACTCTGAGCTTAATGGAAATTATGGACGAATAATAACTCGTGCAGTACTTTCACTAAATGAATCAGATCCAAAAACTATTCAAAAAAATATACTTAAATATCAAAAGTTTAGAAAAGAAAAACAACCATATAATCAACCCAGTTGTGGATCTGTATTCAAAAATCCCACCGGAGATCATGCCGCACGTTTGATAGAAAATTCTGGATTAAAAGGAAAAATTAAGGGGGGTGCTCAAATCAGCACTAAGCAAGCAAATTTTATTGTTAACTTAGGTAATGCATCTTCTGATGATATTATGAGTTTAATCAATACTGCACGCGAAACAGTTTTTAAAAATTACTCCATAGATTTGATGCCTGAGGTTCAAATCCTGCAGAGTTCTATATATAGCTAACATTTACTCTTTAACTATGGCGCTTTTTTGGTAAGGAACTCACTAGGCCTGAGCTAAAAAAAACATTGATATTTTTTTTTCTTTTTCATGAAAGATCTTAAAAGACAGTCAAACCGTAGACCCGCAGTACGTAAGCTTGGGACATCATCCTTTGCTGTAAGGAAAAACCGTAGTAATCCAATTCCAGGTATTTCTTTGAAACTTCGTAAACCTTTTAATGAGCCTGGGTTTCGCAATTCTTGGTTACCTTCTTACTTTGCCAAAAATGAACCTGCAATTTTGCGAGAAAAAATTGGCTGGTTTATTCAAAGATTCTTTGGAATTTGTGGATTAATTTTTATTTTGTGGATAGCAGTAGGAAGCGTTTGGGTTGGCAAGGCTTTTTTCAACCAACCTCTAAAAAAAGTATTTTTTGAAGGGAACCAACTATTAGAGGATTCGGATATATTGAAAACCAGTGGACTTCGTCCTAGACAAAGACTAATAGATCTAAAGCCATATCAAATTGCTGCTCGATTGCAAACTCATCCAATTATTCAAAAAGCTGACATAAGAAGAAAATTTCCTGATGAAATTCATCTGATAGTAAGTGAACACCCTCCTGTTGCTATGCTTAAAATTTCTAAAAAAAACAATGGTCTTTCTAATACTGCTTTAAAAAAAGAAGATTTTTTTCTAATAGGCCATGATCAAAGGTTGCTTAAAAAATTATCTATGGAGGAACTGCTTAATTCCCCACACAAGAGTCTTCCACTTATCAAAGGATTAAATATTCCATTTACAAGACTTGGTAAGCGTTTGAATTCATCAGTTCTCGAGAGGGGGTTAACATTGTTGGGCACGCTTAAAAATATCTCTAATGATCAAACAAATCAAAATCAAGAAAAAATGACTGAATTAACAGATCATTTTAGAATGGTTAAATGGTCTTCTCAGAAAATCCGGATTGATGTTTCAGATCCTCTTAACCTAAAATTACACTGGCCTCTGAAATCAGCAGAATTTGTACCAGACTCACCTCAGATTCTTCGCTCAGTACCGCTTACAATTCAAATGGGGAATAGTAATTTTGGAAAACGATTTCGTACCTTCCAAAATATTTTTCCAATAATAGACAAACAACATCCTGAACTTCAAAGTATTGACTTACGTTACGAAAAAAGAGTAATGCTTATCCCATTATAATAGTAGAAAAAAAATTAACATGTTAAGAGCAACAAACTAGATTTAGAAAGCTTTTATTTTGCACGATTTTGGCAGGATATACTTATTAGCTAGTCTTTAAGCGAAAGCTGTAATTATTTACTCATATAAAACTTTAGAAATAATTGAACTTTCTCACTTACAAATAATTTTTATGCTAATTGCAAATAAGAAAATTTTTATTTTTTCTAGATTAAATTTTGGAAAAAAAAGTAGGAATGTTGTAATTCAGAAAGTATTCATTAAGATGAAACCTCAGCAGCAATTAAAATTTATCACATTCATTATATCTAAAACTTTCAGACTGAGTAAAAAATAATGCTAACCATTAAAAGAGTTTTACATTTTATGTTTTGAAAATAATGAAAAACAAATTGACATTGCTGCACAAGGGAAAATTTTGCATATGCTAAACTGAATTCCCTATTAAAATGCTCTGCTAATAATTCTATTATTAATTCCTAGGAGACACAGCTTTCTCACTTTAGCTTTAATTGAATTTATTTTGCAATCATGTTAGGATTCAGCACGGTCTAAAAGTCGATATAGTTACTGCATATCATGAAAAATTATTCAATAATTCTTTTAAAGGAAAATAGTAAAGGTGTTCACCAGTATCATTGGGGAAGCAAATTTATTTTTTTCCTACTTTTATTATTTTTAACAGCTGCTGCCACATTAATTTGGATATATTTTGACCAATACCTGCAAATTTCAAATCAGCGAAAGTTGCTTGAAAAACAGGAATTAGCTAAAACTGCATACCAAAAACAAATTGATCTTTATGATGGCCGTGAAGCTCATATAGCTTTTCTTGAAGATTATGTGGAAGAACTTAAGCAGTCCGCATTTAACAGCAAGTTAATGTTCAAAAAACATTCAGCTCTTATAAGTTCGAACATAAAAAAAATTGATGAGATGCATAATTATATTTGTCAGACATTAGAAGGTGAGTGTTCAACTAAATTAAGTGATCAAGTAAATCCGCAGCAGACAGTAAAGTGGTTGAAAATGGTACATCAGGATTTTGTCCTTTTTAATCAAAATCTTCAGGAATATGTTTCAAGGCGCATAGGTTTTGAAGAACAAGAAAATACCATACAGCAACTACGCAGAAAACTAGTTGTAACAGAGCAGGAGTTATCAGAGCATATGGAATTCCTTAAAGTTAACCAAGAGACTGCAGAAAGACTTGCAAAAAAGATTACAAATACTACAGGGATTTCGCTCAGCAAAGTTCAAAAAAGCAAACCAAAAAAAACAAAAACCGGTCGTGGTGGACCTACAATTTTGGATAGAATGTCACTTGATTCTCCACAAGAATTGCTAAGTCCTGGAATTTTGCGTCAGTTCCTTTATAGTAGCTCAGATGATTACTATAAAAAAGTTTCACAAATTGAGGATCTAAGTCTAATCATTGATAGAAATTATACATTTTGGAGACATACACCTACCATAATACCACTTAGAAGCAGAGCATTATCTGACCGCTATGGAATGCGTACAGACCCCTTTACAAAGAAAAAAGCTTTCCATGGTGGACTTGATTTTAAGGCAAAAAGAGGTACTCCAATTTTTTCACCAGCTGATGGAATAGTGAGAATTGCAAGTCGCAAATATGGTTTTGGTCTACTAGTAGAACTCCAACATGGCAGAGGTTTCTTTCCTGGAAAGAAAAAAACTGTGCGCTATAGAACACGATTTGCACATCTATCTAAAATAGATGTAAGACGCGGCCAGAAGGTTAAGCGTGGAGACCTAATTGGATTAGTTGGAAGTACCGGGCGTAGCACGGGTCCGCACTTACACTATGAAATAATTATTAACGGTCGACGTACTAACCCTTTGATTACTATATCTAAATTTAATCCTGATCAACGTTTATATTTGCGTTGAAAAAAATTTAAATAAATTTATATGTCTAAACAATATTATTCATCGCAAGAAGGACTTGGATATTTAGGTGAAGATTTGCTTATTCAGGGAACAATTTATACTGAAAAGAAAATAATAGTAAGCTGTACTGTAGAAGGTTCTCTTCATGGTGACCAAGAAATAATAGTATCTGAGACAGGTAATATTAATGGAAAAATCGAGGGCAACGTCGTTATTGTAGCAGGAAAAATAAATGGTGACATGCTAGTTCACGAGAGATTGGAGGTAAATTCAACTGCAAATTTACATGGAGAGGTGCATGTCCCTTCGGGTCAACTTTTAATTCAGGAAGGTGCTTATATGGAGGGTCAATGTATCACTGCAAAAGATAAACACACCAAGCAATTAGCACCTTAAAAATATAATTTTTTTTAAAAAAAGATATATATTTTACGGAAAAATTTTTTTATCTATTAATCAAAATGCAATACCCAACAGCTAAAAAAAGCTTAAAAAAGCAAGTAAGACCTGTTTTGAAGACTAAACTCCTCAAAAATCATGACCGTATTCTATACGTTAATGGCCTTTTTACTCCTCCAAAAAAAGAAGAAAGACCAGTAATTTCAGCCAAGGAAAATGAAGAATGGCGTTCACTTTTTACAATGGTACTTATAGCAAGTTTTGGAGCAATAATGCTTGTTATTACAGTTATTGGAAGCTATGGTATTAACGCTACTAACAGACTTGAAAATTATGAAATAACATTAACTCACCAAATTAAATCAATGCGCATTGAAAAAGCTGTGAAGCAAGAGGAAATTAATGCATTGAAGACAAACCCTGAATACATTGAACTAGTTGCACGTAAAAACCTAGGATTAGTCCATCCTAGCGAGTTGATTTATTATCTCCCACCTTCAGAAACAGACTCTCATCATAAAGATAATTAAATATAAATCACTCTCAATACGAAATCGAACATATAAACTTATTTTCTACTTAACTTCATGATTCAATAAGTATTAAATTTAATATAATAACTAAATTGGTAAAGATTATATTAAGTTGCTCACCCCCCCTCTTCTCCACCATAACTTAAATAGAAGCCATAAATAGTAGAAGGCTCTCAGAATTGTTTGCCAATGAGTACATAGGTTCTACAAATGAACCCCTTTGTCATACATCTTCATTAAGTTAGAAATGGTTATTTTAGAAGGTGACTCCATACAAAGTATTCCCAGTAGGCGAAGTCACATTATCCCAAGTTGATCCATTGTCTGTTGACCTAACTACGTTTCCTGATGCACCAACTCCTACAAAGATATCATTCCCAAACGTCACTTCATATAGGGCATTACCAGTAGGCGAAGTCGCATTATCCCAAGTTGATCCATTGTCTGTTGATCTCACGATATTTCCTGATTTCCCAACTGCTACGAAGATATCGTTCCCAAAGGTAACTCCCAAAAGATCATAGGTACTATTATCTGGTAGATTTGATGTGACATTATCCCAAGTTGATCCATTATCTGTTGATCTCAAAATGTTTCCTGAGACACCAACTCCTACGAAGATATCGTTTCCAAATTCGATTCCCCAAAGATTATTTCCAGTAGGAGAAGTAGCATTATCAAAAGATGATCCATTGTCTGTTGATCTCACGATATTTCCTGAATTACCAACTGCTACGAAGATATCATTCCCAAAGGTAATTCCTATAAGACTATTTGAAGTTGGTGAAGTTGCATTGTCAAAAGATGATCCATTATCTGTTGATCTCAATATGTTTCCTGAGACAGCAACTGCTAGGAAAATATCGTTCCCAAAGGAAACTCCTCTCAGAGCATTTGAAGTTGGTGAAGTCGCATTATCCCAAGTTGATCCATTATCTGTTGATCTCACTATGTTTCCTGTGGTATCACCTGCTACAAAGATTTCGTTACCAAAGGTAACTCCTCTAAGACGATCTGCTGTTGATGATGTAACATTATCAAAAGATGATCCATTATCTGTTGATAACACGATATTTCCTGAATTACCAACTCCTATAAATATTCCTGAGCCTGAGGAAGATGAGGAAGAATTGTCTGAGGAAGATGAGTCCTCGTCGGAAGATGAAGAACGAGTAAAGGTGCCATTAGAACATGGGGAGACATTTAAAGACTGACGTATTTTCTCATAATCGGTAGTTGCTGGAGGACAATCACTACATGAAGAGACTATTACTGTGATAGTGAATATTGATACCAACCAATATAATAATTTTTTCATAATATTTTTTAAGAAAGTGCTTAAAAAAGCAAAAAATTAAAAAGTCACAAATTCAAACAATCCAATCCAAAATACAAATATACAACAACTAAAAACTAATCTTCTTAACAGTTCCTAAAACAATATGAAACATGTAAGTAAAATTAAAGCCTCAGATAGAATTGTACTAATTAATACAATTATTTCTGGATAAAAAAACACCGATCTTAAGCAAAAACTTAGAGTTTGTCGAGACATTTAATTTTAAAAATAATTATACCTAAAGCTGGTTAAAATCCTTTAGCTCACAAACATAAATAGGTTCTCAGATTTTTTTGAAAAAGCTAATTCAAAAGACAATTAATTCGGAATTTTGAATACGCTTGTTTAACTTATCGTTATGTAATAACATTACACATTTTTCATTCTTAATTTTAAAAAGGAAAGGTTTACTCCATCATGACAAAAATATTACCTGTAACTGTTCTTTCTGGTTTTCTTGGCGCTGGCAAAACGACTGTACTTAGCCATATTCTCAATAATCATCAAGGGAAGAAAGTTGCTGTAATTGTAAATGATATGAGCGATATCAACATCGATTCTTCTATTATAAAAAACGAAGTCTCATTAAGTCATAAGGAAGAGAAATTAATCGAAATGAGCAATGGCTGCATCTGCTGTACACTTCGAGAAGACCTCCTGCTAGAAGTTAATAAACTAGCTAAAGAAGGCAAATTTGATTACCTGGTAATTGAGTCAACAGGCATTTCGGAGCCATTACCAGTAGCAGAAACTTTTACTTTTGCTGATGAAAATGGTGATTCACTGTCAGACGTAGCAACTCTAGATACCATGGTCACAGTAGTTGATGCTGTCAATTTTTTGAATGATTACGATGAAGCAAAATATTTAAAAGAATCTGGTGAATCCTTGGGAGAAGACGATGAACGAAATGTAGCTGATTTGCTAACTGACCAAGTAGAATTCGCCGATGTGATTCTGATCAGCAAAACAGATTTAGTCGAAAAGAACGATGTAAAGAGATTGAATGCTATTCTGAAGACACTAAATACCCATGCTCGAATAATACCCATTAGTAACGGTCAGGTAAACATCCAAGACGTACTCAGTACAGGTTTATTTAATTTTGAACTTGCTCAACAAGCCCCTGGCTGGCTTAAAGAAATACGAGGAGAACATATCCCTGAGACGGAAGAATATGGAATCAGCAGCTTTAGCTATGTCGCACGTCGCCCATTTCATCCTGAAAAATTCTACCAGTTTCTTCATGATACTGAAAAATTTGGCAAATTGATTCGGTCAAAAGGCTACTTTTGGTTGGCCTCTCGACCTAAATATGTCGGGCAGTGGAGTCAAGCTGGTGGTATTGGAAGTTATGGTTTTGCCGGAATGTTTTGGGAATCTGTTCCAAAAGAAGATTGGCCCTCAGATGAAGACTCCTTAACCTCCATTCAGAAACAATGGGAGGAACCATTTGGTGACAAGCGCCAAGAATTAGTATTTATTGGCCAAGAACTAAATCGAAAGGCTATCGTAAATACTCTAAATAAATCCCTTTTATCAGACGATGAATTGCAAAAAGGAGAAGAATATTGGGTAACGTTGACCGACCCTTTTCCTGAATGGAAACAAATCACATGAACCGACAAACCTCATTAACCAAAACATCTGTGTTAGCAAAAAAAGTTGGGTGGAGTTTCAAGGGAAGCCAAGTGGACGTGCTCACGGATATTTATAAGAAGGAAACTAATATTGTCATCTGGCAACGAAAACTTACCTCGATGTTAAATCAAGCCGCTAAAAAGATTCTTGATACAAACCCCAAACTAAAAATATCATTGGTCGTCACACCACAAGACGAATGCTTATCTCTCAAGAAAGCTCTTGGACATACAGACGCGGCAACATTACTTAGTAAAGATATTGTAAAATTAGTCGAAATGTTCTGCTGCTTATTTGGCCTCAAACAAGCTGGATTGAGATTAATAGCATTGGACACTGCCATGTGCCCTAATTTTCACGTAGATCGCGTTCCATGTCGACTAATAACTACTTATCAAGGCATTGCAACAGAATGGATACCTCACCTTGCTGCTGATCGCAGTAAATTTGGTCTGGAAAACCAAAGAAACTCGAATGATACATCAGGACTTGTTAATTGTAAAACCGACATTCAAAAATTGAAAAAAGGAGACGTTGCTTTGCTCAAGGGCGAAGCTTGGGAAGGTAATCAAGGTGCAGGGCTCATTCATCGCTCACCGCAATTGCTAAGTGAAAAATACCGACTGATGCTGACTCTTGATTTTTTAAACAATTAAAAATGAGTATTTTTAAAGCCTCAAATCTAGAATCTTTACCGAAATTCCTAAATCGATGTGATCCATTAGCTGTATTGGAACGGAAGCCAAAAAAAGGTTCAGATGAGTTTTTTCAAAAATTAATGAAAACAAATTTCAAAGTTTTAGGTCAGATTTTTAAAGATAGCAGCAAAAATGATATAAAATATATTCTTAAAAATGATATCCCAAACGAATTGCAAACTCATTCTTTTTACACAATTTGGGTTAATGATATGTCAATAATTTGTAACATTTTTTGTCGAATTCTCGATATTAACTCTGTAGGCTTTAGCTTAGGAACACAAAGAGTTTGCCAACGCTATCATATAGATAACGTTTCTATGAGGTTGTTAGTAACATATGCTGGAATAGGCACTGAATGGCTTCCTGAGAACGCCGCAGATCGAAAAGCCTATTACCGCGGAATGTCCAATGAGCAAATCTTAAAAGACCCCTCAAAACGAAAGTTTATGGACATTTGGGATGTCGCAATATTCCGCGGTGGGCCCAATGGACTGTTGCATCGTTCTCCAGATGCAGCACTAAAAGGACAGTCTATCATGATGCGCCTTGATCATGAGAATTTTTGGAATAAAGTACTTAAACACGAACTAGATAATAAAGTGTTGTAAAATGCTTTTTAACTGTAGTAAGGGATTATGTATAATTTAGATCCCCACCTCATCTCCCCCCACTCCTGATACAATTAACCTAAACAGTAACTAAGAATTTTCTGGGTAGAAATATTTGATTATTTCCTTATTATTTCACTCATTTTGTTCTTTTTAGTAATTGACAAGTGACTTTTCTTTCCTGAAAGGTCTAAAAGAGAGCCATTATAGAGAAAATGGTGAAGAAAATTAATTTAAAACAATCACAAATTCAAACTATCTAATCAAACTATACATATACAACTATTAGATACTAACCTTCTCAACAGTTGCTAGAAGCATATCAAACATGGAAATAAAATTAAGTCCTCAAATAAAAATAGTATAAATTAATCCAAAGCATTAGCAATAAAATGACAAATTAGCATATGATAATAAGCTAATATCTAACAATAATTTTAAATTTAGAAGAGATTTTTCTTGAGGCAATTATTGATGACATTTTTTCTATCACTTTTAGTGATGGTTAGGTGACTGTCAAACATCATCCAGTAAATTCTAACCTAGGTCTTATGGAATCAAAAAAAATTTATAGATGAGTAAAGCAGAACTAGTGAAAGTGTTATAATTGAAAGGAGGGCGGATTTAAATGTGCACCTTATAGAAAAACCCTAAAAAATGATTGAGATGAGGGTAGGAAGTTTGGGAAAAAGTGTTATGCTATATTCCCCTTCTTTTCGGCTAATTTTTTATTAATTCTAAATAGAGGAATCATTATGACAAGATCTAAGTTATTTTTTACAATTTTTTTGTTTTTTTTGCCAAACTTTGCTTTGTCAGAAGTTAAACAAGTAGATTCAGTAGGAACATCTCCTATGCCATTTTTAAGTGGAGTAATAAATGGTTCTTATGAGAGAAGAATAAAACCTGAAATTAGTTTAGGTGTAAGTGGATTCACTTGGAATTATAATTCTTCTGATTGGAAATTTAGTATTACCGGAATTAGTCCTCATGGGAGATTCTATTTTGAAAAGGAGAATAATAGTCTTTTTGTTGGTGGAAGTATTAGTTTAATATCGTATTCTTGGTCAAGTTCTGTGCAAAGTGGATCAGGTTCAATCACGACTTTAGGAGGTGAAGGTGGATATCAATGGAGATGGGAAAATTTCTATAACGAACTTACTTTTGGATTAGCAATGGCAGGTACTATTGAAACATCTGACGGAACTTCAGCAGATATTGGAACTGCAATAGGTGGAATAGGATATAAATTAGGTTGGTATTTCTAATTCGAGACGATAAATCCATTACTTTTAGTGATAGATTTGTGAAGGTCAAGAGCATTTTCTTAACTGAAATGTGTCAATTTATCCCGATTATCTCTATAAAAACGTACCAAATACTTCCTATTTTCTTAGCATTAATCCCAAAGATTTAGAAGGATATATTAATTTAAAATAGAAAGAATAATCTCTTAGGGTATATTTAACAAAAAAACATTTCATTATCACTTGATTAGATAATAACTTCTCATTTATAATATGTTAGTTACATAAAATTTAATATTTTAACTTTTGAAAACCACATGAAAAAATTTATATTTACTTCGTTAATGATGTTCACAAGTTTGGGGATTTTATTTGCTGGAGATTGTAATAGTAAAGATTATGCAAATTTTAATAAATCAACACCAGAAATTGTACTAACATCAAATAATCTACAACTACTGCAATATTCTGATAAAAATGGTAATACTAGATTTACCATACAAAATCTTGATGGAACTGTTGTAGCAGAAAATATGAGCAGATCAGAATTAAGAATTGATTTTCCTGAAATAGAAAAAAAGTTCGAGAGTTGATACTGTTAAATTCCATCTAAGAGAGTTCTGATTGAGGATGTAATCTGCACACGACTAGACGAATGCCCAATCGCGAAAGGTGTTCTTTTTGATCATCTGACACAGAAGAATTAAGTAGGTTTATTGATTTTACTACTTTTCTTTTCGAAAATTTTTGTAAGATGTTTCCGTCTTTGTGTTTACCTATTATGTTTCAAAATCTACTGTTTTTGCATTCCCCAACATACTTTTTCCCTTTAGGGAAGTGAATGTTCCCTGGCCATTCATTTCCCCATTCCTCCATCTTCTAAAATACCTACTTCCATAAGGGTAAATCAAATATCCTAGACCATTTGGAGCTCCTTTCTCAACGATACCTTTATATTTTGGGTGAATTTCTTTTTCTCCAAATCCTTTCCAAACATAATCAGTATATTCTCACCACCCATAAAGAGTTTTACCATAATTGATGATAGACAAAGAACTTCTACTATCAAGGGTACTATCAAATCTGAAAATTTTGTGAAAATCTACAAAAACAGAAGAAGAAAGAAAAAAGATAAATGTGATTATAAGATGATTTCTCAAAAGACCTCAAATTGGTTAGTTTAGGAAAAACCAACATATACTAAAACTTGGCGATTTTTCAATAAAGCAGAAGATTAAATCCATTGAAAGAAAATTAATTTAGTTATCAATCTTTAAATTTTTAATTAAAATGATTAAAGATAATAAATCTGATGAACCTTCAATCGGGGAATTAGAGCATGAGCTTAGCGAACAACAATTTCAAAGACTTTTTTTAAAAACATTAGTTAAGATAAAATATGGTGTCTTAGTTCTCAGACTAAAAACGATATAAATAATAATCATTCTAATTCAAAATTTTTATATGATATTATATTATTCGATACTCTTCAGACTTCAATTAGTCTAATACTTTAAAAAAAATTTAGTTATTTAGATTTTTGAAACAATTCACTATAAAATACTTTTGAATTGTAACCTCAAATAAAATCTTGCTTATAAGGATGGCGTTCCGTATGAATCTATTCAATCTTTAGATTCTAATTTTTTAGGTTATCTCATGGTAAGTTTACTAATTCATTCTAATCTATTAATTTTGATTATCTAACTAAATGAAAATAAAAAATGTAAAAATCCTCATCATTGTAATGGGAATTCTTCTGGTTCTTTTATTTTTGCAGTCACAGATGATTGACCATACAGGTATATTTCATCATCATCATTAGATGATTTTTGTGGATATAACCTAAATTGCTAATAATACAAAATAAATCTATATCATTGGTTCTATTCTTATACTATTGTATTTATTTTCACATCTTTATTATTATCTATAATGGAATTAATAGTAGACGTCCTTTTAGAGGTAGTTTCAATAGTCCTTATGGGATGTATTTGTTTTACAATATATGTATATGGAAAAATAATTCTTATAAAAATTGGTCTTATTAATCAAGAACAAAATGATGGATCAATTAATGATGAAAAAGATTGAACGCTGATTGGAAATTAATTCTAGGATGAATGCACTTTGATGATGCAGAATTTAAAAGATTTGTTTTTTAAATCATTTAAGGGAGAAGGAAAAAAGTATGTAGAAGATTATAGAAAAATAGAGTTAGAATGTTGTTTTGGGGGGTTTATAATTGTCGTTTATTTTGTATTAGTTTTACTATTAGATAAAAACTATAGTATTTCTGGTATTTTGGGTATATCCTGTGAATCTATCTATAATGAAAAAGATGTAATAAATGAAAGAACTCTATTTTATAAGACCTTACAAGAGGTCATTAAGAACATTACGATTAGAGTTTGGAAAAGTTAAAAACAAGTTCCTTTTGAGGCTTATTGATGGAGAAATCAACCAAAAAGGGGAATCAGAGTTCTCCCCAATAGAAGAAGTATTTGATGAGGAACAGGAAATGCTTAAGAATGTTTGGGAATTGAGAAAACAGTTATCTGAAGAAAAATGGAATCTTAAAACTAAAGAAGAATCCCCCAAAATAAAACAACCATCATTCATCACACTCAAGACAATGAATGGTGAAATGTCTATTGAATTTGATCATTAAGGATTGGGAAGGGAGTTAAAAATAAAAGGGGAGTTGTAACCTCATTTCATAGGAAGAATATCTCTCCCTTCCACTCTAGACAATATATAGAGATATCCCTGACATATTATAGAATCCCTTTCTCTTATATTTACTCACTATTTTTGACTAAATCATTTGACATAGATTTAACAGAATCCACACTCTTTTTTAGTTGATCAAATACTTACTTTTATGTGATATTTATATTCCGATCTAGCATAATTTAGATGAATATTTCTGTATCCCAATTCAAATCCTTAGGTTTTTTTGGTTATTCTTAGAAGCTGACTCCTAAGAAATCATTACCTGTCGGATAATTGGCATTATTCCAGAAAGAACCATTGTCTGATGATCTCACTTTGTTACCAAAAAGACCGACTGCCATAAAGGTTTCATTTACAAAGCGAATGTTGATAAAATAAAAAATTATTTTTTAATAATTAGCAAATCCATACAACTCTCCTTTTGGTTTAAACTCAAAAACTATTTCCAATAAAATCTATTTAAATATTTAACATTTTAAAAATAGAATAAAAAAAGCACAATGTCCCTTAGCACTATGTATAAGGCTCTCAGTTTAATATATTGTAATTATCATATTACTTGTTCCTAATTTAAACAGTAAGCTATTATATTATTTTAGTCAGTTATCAATAGCAACTTCTGAATGAAAGGAATCTTATGAAAACACGAGCAGCGGTTGCCTGGGAAGCAGGTAAACCATTAGAAATTTTAGAAATCAATCTAGAAGGACCAAAAGATGGTGAGGTCCTCATTCGTAATGTTGCTACCGGAGTCTGCCATACGGACGCCTATACCCTCTCCGGATCAGATCCCGAGGGGATTTTTCCTTCGGTCCTTGGCCATGAGGGCGGTTCTGTAGTGGTGGAGGTTGGATCGGGAGTCTCTTCAGTTTCAGTTGGAGATCATGTCATCCCACTATATACCCCAGAATGTAAAAAGTGCAAATTTTGCACTTCTGGAAAAACAAACCTCTGCCAGTCAATTCGAGTAACTCAAGGAAAGGGTTTGATGCCTGATGGTACATCACGTTTTTCCTCAGGAGGGAAACCTGTATACCACTACATGGGAACTTCAACCTTTTCTGAGTACACGGTTCTTCCTGAAATAGCACTAGCAAAGATCAATTCAGAAGCACCACTTGAAAAAGTCTGCTTATTAGGATGTGGAATCACCACAGGAATCGGAGCTGTAATTAATACGGCAAAAGTCGAGGCAGGTTCAGTTGTAGCTATTTTTGGTCTTGGTGGAGTAGGCCTTGGAGCAATTCAAGGTGCTGTTATGTCAGGTGCTTCAAGGATAATTGCCATAGATGTAAATCCAGAGAAAGAAGCTTTTGCTCGAAGTCTCGGAGCCACAGATTTCATCAATCCTAAAAATCATGATTCCTTAATCCAGGAAGTAATATTAGATCTGACAGACGGAGGAGTTGATTATTCCTTTGAATGTGTTGGTAATGTTGAGTTGATGAGGTCTGCTTTGGAGTCCTGTCACAAGGGTTGGGGAGAATCAGTCATAATTGGAGTTGCCGGTGCAGGTCAGGAAATAAGTACACGCCCATTTCAATTAGTTACTGGAAGAGTCTGGAAGGGCTCTGCCTTTGGAGGAGTCAAGGGAAGATCTCAACTTCCCGGTTATGTAGAAAAATACCTTCAAGGTGATTTGAAAGTAGATGAATTTATAACTTACACCATGCCCCTTGAAGAAATCAACAAGGCTTTTGACTTAATGCATGAAGGCAAGAGCATTCGTTCAGTTATTCATTTTTGAAATTTCATAAACAATTGTAATTATAAAGTGTATATGGAGATCTTCTCTTCAAATCGTTCCTTCGGAGGGTGGACTAAAATGTTCAGCCATTCCTCTTATAGTTGCAAGGGAATCATGAGATGTTCAATTTACCTTCCCCCTCAGGTGAATACTCTTAAGGCCCCTGTTTTATATTGGCTTTCAGGACTCACCTGCACCCATGAAAACTTCATTACCAAGGCTGGTGTCCAAAAGTTTGCTTCAGAACTGGGGTTGATAATCGTTGTTCCAGATACAAGTCCAAGAGGAGCAGGAATTGAAGGAGAGGATGAGGATTATGACTTAGGAACCGGAGCCGGTTTCTATATTAATGCAACTCAAGGGAAATGGTCGACACACTACCGGATGGAGGATTATATAATTCATGAACTTCCCAAAGTTATAGAAGAACATTTCCCAGCAAAAAAAGACACTAAGGCAATCTTCGGACATTCTATGGGAGGACACGGTGCTTTAACGCTTGCTTTAAAATATCCAAATGCTTTTCGCTCAGTTTCTGCATTTGCTCCAATCTGTGCCCCTTCTCAGTGTCCTTTGGGTAAAAAGGCTTTTTCAGCTTATTTTGGAGATAATAAGGAAGACTGGTTAAAACATGATGCAAATGAACTGATGAAGACCAGTTCTTTAAATATCCCTATGTTAATAGATCAGGGATCTGAGGATGAGTTCCTTGAGAAGGAACTTAACTTCAAGAAATTTGAAGTTACTTGTTCCAGTCTGAACTATCCTGCAACGTTTAGGATGCAGAAAGGATATGATCATAGCTATTTTTTCATCGCCTCATTTATTGAGGATCACATTAATTTTCATGCTAAGGAACTTTCCATTTAAAATAAAAGTAAATATCCTAAGATCATATTATGTTGGCCCCCCTTCGTCTCAATTAAACCTTAAATATAAGCAAGGACGAATTGCTAATATTAGAAAATTTAAGATCTACTTTTTCTTTTCTGAAAAAAGGCTGTTATTGATCCATTAATTACATTGCAGAATAATTTTAAAACTTCTAGGATTTCGCAAATTTAAAGATCTCTTCCAAGCTCATATGATCGGTTGTACTTCGACCATAATAGACCTGTTCGACAACGTTTTTTTCATTGACCAAAATGTCTACCGGAACCGTTAACATGGAACCCTTAAATTTCATAGGAATAAAGCCTTTTGAAGTAGCCTTAATCAAACGGTGGACGTTCACTACAGATCCAACAAAAAATTTCCAGATTGATTGTTCAACATCAAAATCTTTGAAATACTTAAAGTTTTCGTCTGCCAAAATTTCAAAAGGGGCATTATGTTTTTTTGTACTATGGATCAGGTGATCTAGCGGTGAGTCAAATATTGCGACAATATCCAACTTGTCCTCAAGTTCATGGTATCTTTGAGTTAATTCATGAATCCTTAGATTACAGAAAGGACATTGAGCGAATCTGTAAAAGGAAATCAGTGCTTTCTTGCCCTCAATGTCCCCAATTTTGAAAACTTTACCCTTAACACTTGGCAAACTTAGCTCATTTAGTTTGTCACCTTTTTTCAGTTTCATCTAAAACTCCTTGTATTTAATCTAAAAATTATATGTGAGAAAAGCTTTTTAATTTTAACAGCCTAAAAAAGAAAATCAAGTAAGGTTAAGATCGGTTAAAGCTATATATAAAAGGCTTTTAAATTTTTTGCCAATAAGTAAATAGTTTCTAATAATGTAACCACCTGTCATATATATCTTAATAATAATGTCCTACCTCTCAATTTGTTTTAATTTGATAGATAAGAACCTTAAATGAGTTTGATTACTTCCCCAATTTCTTGTAATACTTACTACTTCCAAAGTAAAATTTAAAATTACTTGATTCATAATTTTATTAGAGAATCAATTAAGAATAACCAACCATAAATATAAACAAATAAACAATGGAAAATAATAGCATTATTACTAAAAAGATAAATTTAAAACTCAAAAAAAAGGGAAATACCTATGATGACCGCTAAAATCAAATGGCTTGAAAATCAAAAAATCATAGGAGAATCAGGAACAGGACATTCTGTAGTTATGGACTCCATTGATTCAAATAAAGGGGTTAGTCCTATGGAAATGTTACTTCTTGGAGTTGGAGGATGTACATCTATTGATGTATTGAGTATCTTAAAAAAATCAAAACAGGATATTATAGACTTTGAAGTTCGTATAGAAGCAGAACGTGAGGATAACCACCCAAGAGTTTTTAGGGAAGTTAACATACGCTATATTATTAAAGGGCGTAAGATTAGTGAATCGCATGTCAAAAGAGCGATTGAGCTTTCAACTGAAAAATATTGTGGAGCTTCAATTACTTTAGGCAGATCTGGGACTAAAATGAAATATACTCATGAAATTGAAAATTCAGAATGATACTATGACATGAAACAGTTAGTAATCATAAATAATAAAAAAATATAGGCCTTAATGTTCAAAGCCAGAAAATCAACTAAAAGAATTTAGAAATTTTAAAACGAGATTTATCTATAGCTTATGAATAATGGAAAAATTCTAATAATAATAATGGGAATTGCTTTGATGCTTGTTTTACTTATGATTCATGGAGTCGTACAATATTTAGGTCTTTGACCTAACAACTTATGAAAAACAGAAAATCATCAGACTTGTAATTTCAATTTTGTCCCTTATAAAGTTTATTATTTTTTCTTACATATTGTAAAAGGGAGATAAGAATCTACATAAGATGATTTGGTTATTATCAAACAACTATTAGTAACTTCAAATTAAATCAATGAAAGATAATTATGAAACTATATTTAACAGTAGATATCACAAAAGGATGGGATACTTGGAATAAAATGGCAGAAGAACTAAACTCAGATATGGTATCAGCAGGAGGGATGAAATTCGTTTTCAAAGGTTGTGAAACTGACGAAAAAAAGATTCACTTAATAATGGAAGTAGAATCAATGGCTAAAACACAAGAATGGTTAACCAGACCAGATATTCTACAAAAAAGGCTTCAAGCAGGAGCAGTTGTTGAATCAACTGTTGTTATACCTTTAAAAGATTAATTATTATAAGATTTACTTAGTTTTGGATTCTCTATCACCGTAAACGATGAATTTAGAATTTAGTTTGTTTTCAATTTCGCTAATCATTTTATAATTGTTTGTAACCTTCCATTCTTTATTTAAATCCCAAAAAGGGAAGAGACTTGCTTTTAAATTATAAAATCTAAACTCTAAATCCATAAACAAATAATAACCAAATTATACTTTGATAATCAAACTTCACAAAATGTGAAAATAGTGAGATTTAAATTGAAATTGCAACCGTTCAAGCTTATTTTTAAACTCGTCCCTAAAGCAAAATTTTATCCATTTCCCAATTTTTTTCAAATCCTTTATTACAAGAGTTTTCTAGTGTTTTAGTTATTTAGATAAAAGATTTTTTATATTTTAAATTTAATAAAAACACTATTTAGGGGTTTTAAAAAAGATTAGATCTTAATCTAGTAAATTTCTAGTGATAATTCTTTTATCACTTTTAGTAATGTTTTTAGTGATGTTAGATTTGTGAAGATTTTAGAAGCAGATGGGAAAGTGGGAAGAGATTAATAGTCCTTGAAGATTAGTCTTTGCATTTAGAACATATTCCACTTAATTCAAGCACCGAATTTTTTAATAGAAAGTTATTATCTTTCGATAAAGATTTAACTAAATTCTTTAATCCATTGCTCAAGAGTTCTTGAACACTTCCACAAATTTTACAAATTGTGAACAAACTGAATTCTTTATTTTTTTCATGACATTTTTCTTGCTGACAAGCAACAAAAGCATTAATACTTTCTATTCGGTGAATCCTTCCTAATTCCAAAAGTTTCTCTAAAACCCGATAAACTTGTGTAGGTCCTCTGAAACCATGATCATTGAGATCATAAAGTATTTGATAAGCACTTAATGGTCCTTTCGCCTCTGACAATAAATTCATTACCAAAGACTGCTTATTTGTAAGCTCAAAAGTATCTTTTGTCTTAATTTCCAAACCTCAACTCGTTAATTTTGATGAATTTCCCTTGTTATAACATTTTTTTTGTTAACAAGCAACAAACTTAATCATATTTATTATTCAAATAACATTTTCAATTTCTAAAAATTCTTATATTACCAATTAAACTTAAGAAGTCTTATTATAAAAAATGATCACAGTTTTTCAAACGCTCAAAAGTTTATTTTGATTATATTCTTATTTTTTTATTATTTCGTTTTGCTCAGAATCAAGTTTTTCAATCGAAGCATTTTTAATCATCTGAATAGAAGTTGCTGGTATGGCCGTAATGATAAAACATACTGATGCAGCAACTACGATGCTAGGCCCTGAAGGTGTATCCCAATGAAGAGATCCAAATAGGCCACCAAAAACTACTAAGATGCCTATAATTGCTGCAAGCAATGCCATTTGTTCAGGTCCAGTTGCGAAGCGGCGCGCAATTGCTGCAGGGAAAATAAGCATTGAAGTAATCAGCAAAACACCTACGATTTTCATTGAAATAGCAATAACAACAGCCATCAATAGCATTAAGACAATATTTGCTTGCTTGGGTTTCATACCTTCTGCTTGAGCAATATCAATATTTACAGTGGCTGAAAAGATAGAATGCCAGGAAATCAACAGTACGAGCAGCACAAAAGCTCCACCGCCCCAAATGATGGCAATATCAAATGGGGTAACAGCCAAAATATCTCCAAAAAGGAACCCCATCAAGTCAACCCTTACCCATGTCATAAAACTTAATGCAACCATCCCAGTCGCCAAAGCTGAATGTGCGAGTAGTCCTAGTAAGGCATCTGAAGAAAGTTTAACTCGGCTTTGTAACAGTAATAATGCCATAGAAATAAAAATGGATACAGCAAAGACGGTTAATGTTGTGTTGACTTCGAAAAGTAGTGCTAATGCAACACCTAGTAGGCCTGCATGAGAGAGAGTATCTCCAAAATAAGCAAGTCTGCGCCATACTACATAGCAGCCTAGAGGTCCTGTAACCAAGGCAACTCCAGTTCCTGCAACCAATGCTCGAGTAAAAAAATCATCCATCATTGTTATCAACTCTTTTGTATCAAAACTAATTTTTATAAATATGGGGTTGATGCCCATCATCAGAAGTGCGACCAGCACCACCGGTTTGATCTTTAGATTGAAAACTTCCGTCTCGAAAATTCTGATAGTCATTGCCGTGTTCATATAATGCAAGGCCCGTCACCGCGCGTGCACCAAAAAGGGCTTTATATTCTTTGCTATTAGCAACATTCATGGGCGTTCCAGAGCAGCAGACATGACCGTTGAGACAAATGACTCGATCCGTGGCAGCCATCACAACATGTAAATCATGTGAGATCAGAAGAACACCGCATTTCAGTTCATCACGAATGTTTCTGATAAGCTCATAAATCGCAATTTCTCCTTTGAAATCTACGCCTTGTACTGGCTCGTCAAGAACAATTAATTCAGGTTTGCAGGCTATTGCACGTGCCATCAGCACCCTTTGAAACTCTCCACCTGATAAAGTTTTTACATCAGAGTTTTCCAAATGTAATGCCCCTGTGAGCGATAGTGCTTCATTGGCTTCCTTTCTACTAACCCGGCCAGTGAGGTTAATAAAGCGGTTTACTTTAATAGGAAGTGTCCAATCAATAGAAATTCTCTGTGGCAAATAACTTATTTTTAGCCCTTGACGTTTATAAGAAGTTCCCTCATCTGGCTTAGAAACTCCAATTGCCATTTTAGCAGTTGTAGATTTACCAGAACCGTTTGGGCCTATCAGGGTGAGAATTTCACTAGAGTTCACAGTTAAATTAATTCCTCGGACCAGCCATCTCCCGGATCGAAAAAAACCTGCGTTTTTGAGTCTAATCAGTGAGGAATTATTTCGTATCATGAATAAGTTTCAGATCAATTAATCTTTTTTATTGATTAGTAATTTGTAATGTTATAACATACAGCGTTTACGTTATAATATTACAATTTAATTGTCAATTTTCCAAGAATACTAGCATGAACTTTATTAAATCACTCACCTTAACAACAATTTTGCTCTCATCCATAACATACATCGCTAAAGCTGAAATAAATGTAATTGCTTCTGTAAAGCCTTTGCATTCTCTAGTTGCCGCTGTCATGGAAGGAGTTAGTAAGCCAAATCTAATTGTAAAAGGTGCCGCATCCCCTCATACCTATGCATTGAAACCGTCTCAGGCAAAACAGCTTGAGAGAGCTGATCTTGTTTTTTGGATGGGACACTCATTAGAAACTTTTCTTGAAAAACCTCTTGAGGCTATAGCCACAAGAGCCATGGTAGTAGAACTTATGGACTCAGAAGGACTTAAAAAACTAAAAATGCGCGAAGGTGGTGGTTTCGATGAGCATGATCATGATGACCATGATGACCATGATGACCACTCTAAAGAATCACATGATGACCACGACGACCACGACGACCACGATGACCACGACGACCACGATGACCACGACGACCACGATGACCACGATGACCACTCTAAAGAATCACATGATGATCATGCTCACGGTGAATTCGATATCCATGTCTGGCTTGACCCAAATAATGCAATAGTTATGGCCAATGAAATTAAGGAGTCGTTGAAAAAAATTGACCCCAAAAATGCAAACATATATGAAAAAAATTCAAAAACGGTCGTCAAGAAACTGAAACGTCTTATTGCTGACGTATCAGAAGAACTATCATCTGCAAAAGGTAAGGGTTTTATAGTTTTCCATGATGCTTACCAGTATTTCGAAGAACGATTTGGATTGAAGGCTGTAGGCTCAATAACAGTATCACCTGAAGTAGTTCCTGGTGTAAAAAGAATCAAAGAATTGAAAACTAAAATTAAAGAACTGAATGCACTTTGCGTGTTTTCTGAACCTCAGTTCAAACCAAAGCTGGTAACAACGGTTGTAGAAGGAACTAAAGCAAGAACGGGCGTACTTGATCCCCTTGGTGCTTCTATCCAAAATGGTCCTGAGCTATACTTCATCCTAATACGTGATATGGCACACAGTTTAAACAAATGTCTTTCTAACAAAGCATAACAGTCTAAACCCTATATAATCCTCCCTAACGATTTAGGGAGGATTATTACACTAAGTTTAGTACCCACTTTTCCCAAAAATTTCCTTACACAAATACCATTTAACCCAATAAAAAAAGTCAGCACTGGGTCGGCAATTAGAAATATTTTTTAATTTCCTACCTTTTCTTCAAATTTTGTCTTGTTTGCAAATTTTTATTTGATGGTTTTGTTGGTGGATGATATTTTGTCGTATTAGTAATGTTATGACTGACAAACATTTTCGTCTCCACGTTCTTTAACTAAATCAGATACGAATGTCACAAAAAGAAGAATCTATCCTTACATTGTTCAAGGAATTATCTGAAAGAGAAGAGAAAGTTCTGACGATGTATTTTGGTTTGGGTGGTAAATCAAAAACTACATTAGAAGAAATGGGTCAGGAATTTGATATAACAGCTGAGGATTTACTTCAGATTAAGAATGATGGAATTAGAAAATTTATCAACATGATTGTCTCTACTGAAAATTATCCCATTTCCATTCCAGATGGATTCCTCGAATCTGCTGATTCTGATTTTCTCGACAATTTCATGAGTAAGTTTATTGGTTAAATCTATAACTAATAAGAATATTATGAACAAGACGAGAGGGATTTTATATTACAGGAGTGATGATACAGAACTCAGAGAAAGACTTGACTGGGATAAGCTTTCTGAAGATGAGAAAAAAGACCTTTGTTGGAAAGTAAAAAGATTTGGCAAATTAGGTTGGTTTAAAACTAAGTCTATTTGTCCGCCAGACAGATATTGGGAAGGAGAGATAGATAATGGAGTTCCAAATGGACAAGGAATATTCTACACACCGGAATCCTATTCAGAGGTAGAATTTTATAATGGATCTAAGTTTGAAGGAACATATGAGAATGGAGAAAGTAAAGAAGGAACATTTACCTGGTCAACTGGAAACAAATATATCGGAACTTTTAGAAATAATAAGATATGGAATGGTGAAATGATTTATGCTGACGGGGAAGAGAATACAACATATGTGAATGGAGCAGCGATTAAGAAGTATGATGAACCACTTACATTGATTAATGCACAAAGTAGAGGACATTTTTCATAAATATAATTTCCCTTTCGCAAAGTATCCTACATACTCAAACACAAAAATATTAATAATGAAGATTTGTTAGGTACTTCCCACTATCATTTAAAATATTCCAGTTCCAAATTTTTTTTTAAATCAATTAATAATAGATATTTTAAAAAATGAAAAATAAAGTGATTACCTGTTTTTTTTGTTTTGAGCAGTTTGAAGTATCATTAGAAATCGGCACATCTTTTACTGGGAATATAATTGAAATTTATGATTGTGAGATATGTTGTAATCCAAATAAACTAGATTATGGAGTTTATGATGGTGAAATAAAAATAAATAATGTTAGTAATGGGAATGAATGAATAATTCCACCTACATTTGAACCATTACCTGATACCCCTAACTCAAAAGCCCAGTAAAAAATATTTAACGAGTAGTCTATGTTCTACTAAAATTAAAAATTATAACCAAAACTTAAATTAACCGAATTGTTAGGAGTATACTTTTTTACATTGCTCTCATAGTTTGACTGACAAGAACTATTACATTCCCAACCCTCTGAAAGTTCATAGGTAAATGATGGCTCTTTACTTAAAATTTTAATTAAATATAGTCCTGAAGAAAGACCATTATCAAAGACCCAATTCATTCCTACTCCAAAATTAATTCCATTAGTTGAATACTTTGCTTTATAAATTCCTTTCCTTTGACCATTTTCATTACTTTTTATTATAGTTTTAGTATCCCAATTTTTAGATACAATCCCATATTGAATGAAAAAATTATCAAATATATTAGTTAAATATCTTCTTACATTGAAAATTCTAGTTTGAAATGAGTAGTAAGCATCTTCTTTAGTTAATCCTTCATTAGAGTCTATTGACATAGTTCCATTTAATGATTGAATATCAAAATTTAACCCAATATTTTTATTGAATCGGTAACCAAAACTAATACCAGTTCCTAAAGACGAATAGCCAATTGCTTGTAATTGAAAACTTTTATTTTGAGTATACAAATTATGTTCATTTGCAAATACGTTAAAAGAATCCGTATTTAGGACAAAAATTATCAATATTATTTTAATTAAAGGAGAATGAAGATGACGTGTTGATATGATTATTATTAAATTTTTCATTAGGATTACTTAATTATTATCTTAAGCAAAAATTACTTTTACCATAATTAGATTAATTTTAAAATGAATGTGGAGCTTGTTTGAAAGCAATGAGATAATGAAATATAGCTAGAAGTAATGATTAAATTGATTCTATTAACAATAAATTGATTATAATTCTTTCATAATGAAAATGGTTGAATACAACAAGCCTTTTGGAAGAACACTTTCAGGATAAGAAGTTCTTTCATTTGTTAAAATAATTATTATTTAGTTATAATCGTAATTAATGCTCGCTTATATGAAAAAATTTATTTTAATATTACTTTTAATAAATTTCCCAGTAATGGCTATTAATTCTGGTCCTTTGGAAAAATATCTTTGGAAAAACCGAATTATAGTAACTTTTTCTCCAAGTAAAATAAATTTTGAAAGGAACAAATTTTTAAATAGTATCAATAAAAATTTATGTGACTTTAATGCCAGAAATATTATCCATATTGATTTAATATTTAACACAAACAAACAGGAAATTAAAATATTTGAAAGATCTTTTGGAAATTTATCTCTATCTCCTATTGAATTCCGTTTAATACTTATTGGAAAAGATGGTGGGATAAAATTAAATTCAAAAAAAACTTCTATAAAGGATATATTTAATTTGATAGATACAATGCCAATGCGAAAAGAAGAAATGGTAAAAGACAAATGCTAGGATTTTTTTAGTAAATAATCGAATTAAATTTTATGACATATAACGAAACAGTTATGAAAGAACTTTTAAGGGTCATTCCTCAAAAAGGTACGGTAGAGTGGCTTGGAATTCGATCAAAGAAGAGAGCAGTTTTATCTGCCGTTGAATATGTAAAAGTTGAAAAAGGAACTGGTTTAGCAGGTGACCATTTCAATGGCAGTTACTCTGGAAAGAGACAAGTGACACTCATACAACAAGAACATCTCAATGTAATTTCAAGTATTTTAAAGAAAAGGATAATTGACCCTAAACTGACTCGAAGAAACATTGTAGTTTCAGGCATTAATCTTCTTTCGTTAAAACATCATAAATTTAGGATTGGTGATGTAACTTTGGAGACAACTGGAATTTGTGCCCCTTGCAGTCGAATGGAAGAAAATCTTGGGGCAGGAGGATATAACGCAATGAGAGGACATGGAGGTATCACTGCAAACGTAATTGAAGAAGGTGTGATCAAATTAGGTGATACTTTAGAGCTTATTTAAGATAAAAGAATTATATTCAAAAACTAATATCATGAATAAATCAACAAGGTCTCAATTTAATGATGTTCTGCGTATTCAAGGGTCACAAATTGGTATCCTTCCTGTAGAAAATATCCCAAACGAAGAAAGTCGCCTGGAAGAGGTAAAGAGGCTGGGAATTTTAGATAAAGACTTCTCAGATGAAGCTAAATATAATTCGATCACTCAACTTGCTACAATAATCACAAAATCTAAATTTGGTCTAATAAATATTTTAGGTGCTAGTATTCAACAATGTAAAACCAACTATGGATTAAACGTAGTTGAAAAAACTATTACGGAAGAAATACCTAGAGAGATATCAATTTGTCAATATAGTCTAGCATCTCCGAAAGAACCATTAATTATCGATGACTTGAATTCTGATGATAGAACAAAAAACTTTCATAAGATGGATTTATTTGAAGGTATTAGATTTTATGCTGGCTCTCCGTTAATAACTTCCAGAGGTTATTCTATAGGCACTTTATGCGTAATTGATAGTAAACCTAAAAAGGTGAACCATAATCAAATAGAGGGGTTAAGAATTTTAGCTGATCAAGTAGTTGGGATGATAGAACATGAATTTGAAACAAAAAATGATGATTTAGATCAATCCAATAATTTTGAAAATGATGAAAATATAATTACAACCAAGTATTTTTCTACTTCATCAATCCTTTTTGCTGATTTTGTTGGATTTACAACACTTGTTGAGGAAATGGAGCCTGGAGATCTTATTCAAACACTAAATGTTTTTTTTAATGGATTTGATAAATTATCAAAAAAGCATGAAATTACTAAAGTTAAAACTATTGGTGATTGCTATATGTGCGTTTCTGGTATCCCTAAACAACAAAAGAATCATGCTAAAGAAATATGTGCTTTAGCTTTTGACATGCTTCAATTTGTAGAAGGTATAAATATTCAGCACCAAGTTTTAGACAAACCTATTTGGAAATTAAGAATTGGCATCCACACTGGACCTCTTATAGCAGGTTCTACTTCAGATTCATTGGATGTTTGGGGTGATGCAGTAAATGTTGCATCTAGATTAGAAAATTCTGGAGAAGAAGGAAAAATTCATATTTCTGAAAAAACTGCTGATCACTTAGGAGAAAATGCTGTCACCACTCCAAGAGGGGAAATAAGTCTAAAAAATAAAGGTATTTGGAAAACCTTTTATCTAGAAAAATTACAGGAATAATTCTGATTTTAATACACACTTTTTCCAACAAAAATATGTTATTGAAATCCTATAACACTATTATTTCTCACTAAAAATCTTCAAATTAATTGATAAATTTTCTAGGTTTTTTTAGGGTTAATGTGAGAGTGGGTTAAAATAATATCTATTTTCAAAGCATATTAGATTTAAAAGAAACTATTGAAATGGGCATTTTTTTAAAACATTAAAAAATTTAATAATTCATTAAAAAATTATGGACCCAATAAAACTGAGAATCATATTTTTTGGATCAATCTCATTTATTTTATATTTCTTAATTTTTTATTTTGAAGAATTAGTCATGCATTATTTTGTTTTAGGTTCATGGTATGCTATTTTGCCTATAAGTACGGCATTTGTAATTTCAATAGCATATGGTTCATTTGCTAATTTCGTTATTAATTATATTGGGAAACTTCAAAAGAAAAAAAGTTAAGTTTTGAAAAAATTTTTAATCTTTTTATTTACTGTTTTCTTTGCATTAACTGCTTTTGCAGGTAAAAGAGTAAGCCCTATGTTAGGTCAATGGAGTAGCTCTGATGGCAAAGATTATATGACAATTATAAAAGACGATGAAAATCAAGGTTTAATCATTGAAAAAGACGGATTAAAGTATGAGCTAACAAAATATAATCAAATATATATTTTTAAAAATAAAACTGAAAATGTGCAGGTTTATTTAAATCCGTCTAATGGTAATCTCGAGCTATTATCAAATAATAAAAAAATTGTATTTAAAAAAATAATTAAATTTATTGAATTAAATTTATTGAATATAAGCTTCCTTTTAATTTTGGGTTTTATTGGGGGGCTTGTCAGCGGTTTTATTGGATCAGGAGGGGCTTTTGTCCTTACACCAGGTATGATGAGTCTCGGAGTAGATGGACTTGTAGCAATTGCTTCTAATATGTGTCACAAATTTCCAAAAGCACTGGTAGGAGCATTTAAAAGATACAAATATGGTCAAGTAGACTTAAAATTAGGTCTTATTATGGCCTCTTGTGCACTTCTTGGAGTATTAGTAGGGATTGATATTCAACAAAAAATTAATAATGCTTACGGGAATTTAGGATCTGATCTATATGTAAGTTTGGCCTATGTCATTGTTTTGACTTCAATAGGAAGTTACGTTTTTTATGATGCTTACAGAACACAAAATTCTGGTGGCATTGAAAAAAAATCAAAACTTTCACTAGTTCTTAAAAATATTAATCTTCCGCCAAAAGCTAAACTTAAGGTTGCAGATAGTGTAATTTCAATATGGTTCATCTTACCCATAGGTTTTCTTACAGGAATGCTTGCTGCAACAATTGCAGTTGGAGGTTTTATTGGTGTGCCAGGTATGATATTTGTTCTTGGAGCACCAAGCGTAGTTGCGTCCGCTACAGAACTAGTCGTTGCCTTTAGCATGGGGTTAGTTGGTTCAATCAAATGGGGTTTGATGGGACTCATTGATATAAGATTAACCGTAATCATTTTGGCTGGATCATTATTTGGAGTCCAAATTGGTGCTTATGGAACTACTTTTGTAAATCAAAATTATATTAAAAAAGTCATGGGAACCATTATGCTTTTGGTCGCTTTGAGCAGAGGAATAATCATACCAAGTTATTTAAGTGAACTTAGTTTCATTAACATCAGTGACAATATTAACATGTTTCTTAAAAATTTAAGTTTTGTAGTAATGTTTCTAGCATTGGGAACAGGAGCATTCATGATTACGAAATCCATGTGGAAAGCAAAAAAATAATCTATTTACGATTTGAAAATTAATTAATACTACTTGGAGCACTTTAGCTAGACCATATTTATTTAATCAAAATTATAATGCACCGATAGTATTTCTTACTAATTAGAAAATTTATGAATCAACATAGCAACCCCTATTTTCAGAAAACCAACCATCATGCATCATTTAGATTTCTATTTGTAATTACACTTATTTTATTCAACGGGTACTTAATAAATCTTGAGAACATCTATCAAAAGTTTTTCATTCTGACTCAAGGTTTATTGCTGATTTCTTTTTTTGCACCATTGCATGAATGCTCACATTCAACAGCATTTAAAACTAAACTTTTAAATAAATTGCTTATGTTTTTTTGTGGAATGGTTCATTTGATGCCTTCGATCTGGTTCAGAGAATTCCACATGCAGCATCACCGACACACACAAAATACCCAAAAGGATCCTGAACTTGGAAAAGAACATCCGAAGACTATTTTTTCTTATATTTTTTTAATTACAGGCATCAAAATCTGGATCGATCTTTTTATTAATTTATTTAGGCTAATTTTAGGTAATGCAAACCAGCCATATATCAATAAGCATAACTCCAAAAAGGCTGTTTTTGAGGCTCGTATCGTTTTTGCAATTTACCTTTTGTTGTTTTTAATCTCTTACAATCTCAATAACGGACTCCTTTTATATGTGTGGATCATTCCGATGATAATCGGCCAGCCTTTTTTAAGATTATTTCTTCTTGCAGAGCATGGCTTCTGCGATTCAATAGCAGACATGAAAAAAAATAGTAGAACCATTAAAACTAATTTCTTGGTTCGTTTTTTCATGTGGAATATGAATTACCATACCGGACACCATCATTCGCCAGGGATCCCTTTTCACAAATTGCAAAAATATCAAAAAAAAATTGAAAATAAGGTTAAGTATAAAGAATTAGGCTACTTAAGTTTTCATAAAAAATACCTGATGCAACTCTTAAACTTAGGAGATTTTCGCTGGGTTTGATTCAATGTAACAATCATAATAATTGCAAAGAAACTATGGTTTTCAGCAATTATTTTTCATGAAATCTAGCTGTGTCTCCACCACCCCTTTTATTTTGGCTTTAAATAGCTAATAATATTGATTAATATTTTTAAAACTGGTACAATTTAATTAGTTCAATTTTTTAGCAGCTCAAGATTAAATGACAGAAAAATTAATTCAATCAGAAATTAAACTCAAAGGTGCAACCTTAGAGGAAATAGCAGAAATTGCTTTAAATTCGCTTTATCCAAATCAGAAATCTAAAACATTACTTTCTGTAAATGATGTATCGGGCAACAGCGGTGCAAAGACATACATTTGCCATGAAGACGGTTTTTCGAAGTGCATAGTTAAAATTAACGATGGTGAAAGTATTATGAATTCCCATCCCAATACAACAGCACGAGTTGCTGCTGCCACAAAAGTTTTGCGCGAACATGGTATAGCGCCCTCAATATTAATGAATGGTATAGATTTTCATATTGAGCGATCAGCTGGTAACTCAGTCATGAAGGACTTCTTTAACTTTAAACCTGATTTAGCTCCTCCAGATAAATTAGCAGAACTGTTAGCTAAGATTCACTCAGCTCCCACCAATTGGTACACACCTTTGAAAGAAAACTTTTTAGATCGAGACCCAATTTTATCAGCAATCTTGAGCCCCATGCCCTCACACGCACCTTGTTGGTGCTTACCTTGGTCAGCCTTTGATACCGGTTTGCCAGTACTAGGAGTTGGCAATCCAGACATCACAACTTCAAAAAAGATACTGGAATTGGAAATTGAAACAGGTGTATATAAGAAGGTCATGCAGTGCTCTGCATTTTTCCCTACCTCTGAGGCAGCAAAGCGCCAAGTTGTTGTACACAATGATTTCAAACCTGATAATATCATGAGAGATCCTCTGACAGGTTCTCTGACAGCCATAGACTATGACCTGGTTCAAGTTGGAGCAGCAGTCATGGATTTTGGTCTTCCCTATACAATGTGGTTAGGTTCTCGTTTCACTTCATTTCAATATCGAAAGGCATTTATTAAGTCTTATTTAATAGCCTCAAAACTTCCTGCTTCAGATAGAAATGTAAATGAAATGATGCTTGACTGTGAGATCAACACCATCGTGGCCTTCCCCGGCTTATTGTCACATATCTATGATGCTGAAGTTCCCTTATTAAGGGGAATTAAGCATCCTACAGCTAAAGCTGGATTTCAAGCAGGCGGACCAGAGGACTCTCCGAATGGTTTAGAATTAGTTGATTTACTGTCTAATGCCGTTCAAATAGTACGATCCGACAGCAATTTGATTCATAGCTGTCTGGAAGATGGCTTGGTTATGACAATGTTTAAGCAAGAAGGATTTGGATCTAAATCTCTAAACTCTTGGCTTAAAGAAATGCAAAAAAATAGAATGCTACGCCTCTTCGGTATCGCTGAAGATGAAGGTGCTGATTTATTTGTAGCGCAGCACGCTCGCAACTAAGTTTCAATAGATTTATAAAGCTATTAACGTGTATACGAGTATTGGGGCTTCATAACGCCAATATTTTTATAGCATCTTAAATATAATTTAACAGGTAGGAGTTCGATATTATTTAGTTAAGAATTTTTAGTAGAAATAATTTAACTAAAGCAATTATATCGCTTATTGTAAACCAACTTATATAGAATTAAAATCAAGTTTTTTCTAATTAATAAAGATATCTGGAAATGACTTTACTGATCCCCAGTCATAAATAATTTTTTTTGATTAACTTTATGTAAAGGATTTTAGGAGAGGACAGTGGAGGTTTTTCAAAGATGATTACTTTGTCTTTTTTCCCTCAACATAATTGACAAATTCTCCTTTTTCGTTGTATCCAGAAATATTCCAAGGAGCGCTATCTTTCCAAAAACCAACAAAACTTCCTCCATTAGAAAATGTGTAAGTTCCTTGTCCGTTAAAGTTCCCATTCTTCCACTCTCCTGCATATTTACTACCGTCAGGAATAGTTACTGTACCTTGGCCATTATATTTACCATCTTTGAATTCTCCTACATATTTCTCACCATTAGGTACATTTAAAGTACCAGAACCTTCTAGTATATAATCTCCAAATATAAAATATTTTCTTTTTACTTCCCCTTTATATTGTGGATTTATGTTTTTATCTCCAATAGTTTTCCACTCCCAACTAGAAAATGTTCCCCATCTGTAAAGTATCTCCTCCTTTTTATAACAAGAAACTAGAAGGCAAGAAAGAAGAAGATAAGATAAGTTTATGAATATGGGTTTCAATTGGTATAATGTAAATTTTTTCTGATTAATAAGCTCATACTTGAATTAGTGAGTTTTTATTTAGAATGAGAATAAATTAAAAGATCAATTATAACTTACATTTTTTAAATGCTAATTTAAACTCCTTATCAAATTTTATTCCTTCACTTTTGTTAAAAATATTCCTTAAGTCTTTTCTCTTATAT
>CACFAY010000004.1 GCA_902564345.1 uncultured SAR324 cluster bacterium | reverse complement strand
GAGAAAGATACGGCAAAGGCACATTAACTTATGAAGACGGTGCAATGTATGAAGGTGAATGGAAGGGGGGAGAAATGGATGGAACCGGAACATTCATTTGGTCCAATGGTGATAAGTACGAAGGTTACTGGAAAAATGGTAAAAAAAATGGACAGGGGACGATTTTTTATCAGGATGGAAGCAAACTCGAAGGAGAATTCAGAGACGACAGTCCGTGGAATACGATGCTTTACGACAAATGAGATAAATATTTTTTTAAGTATTATGGCTCCATTTTAAAATAACATGTCTATTCATGTACTAAGATTTTAAATAAGATTCAGGCAGTAAAATGTGCCGGGCTATCAAGAATCTATATGAGATATTTGCTCCTCATCATCTCGCTTATACTATTGACATCTACGCTTTTTTTTCAGGAAATCGGCGTTCTCTACAGATTTAGGGCTGTCGAAAAAATTCATGAATGGAAAAATTATGGGGATCATGAAAAAAATTCTAAATTCATGGGGGAAATAAAGGATGGAAGTCCAGATGGGTTTGGAGTTGAGATTAATCCTGATGGATTTATGTACAAAGGGGAATTCAGGGGAGGAAAATGGGATGGTGAAGGAGCCTTTTTTTATCCTGATGGAAGAAAATATGTTGGTGAATGGAAGGGTGGAATGAGAGATGGTCAAGGATCTTATGTTTCCTCCAATGGTAATGAAATATATGTTGGGTTTTACAAAAATGGAAAAATGCATGGACAGGGGCGTCTAACTTTATCAGATGGACTAAAATATATTGGTGAATTTAGGGAAGGAAAATGGGATGGTGAAGGAACACATATTTATCCTGATGGAAGAAAGTTTGTTGGTACCTGGAAAGATGGATTACGAGAAGGTCATGGGACCTATATTTCCTCTGAAGGTAGAGAAATTTATTCAGGATGGTACAGACAGGGAAAAAGACATGGTCAGGGAGCACAAACTTTCTCAGACGGAAGAAAGTATATTGGTGAATGGAAGGACGGAATGAGAGATGGGCAGGGTACATTCACTTTTCCGGATGGTTACATGTTTTCTGGAGAATGGAAGAAAGATTTAAGATGGAATGGGGTAGTTTTCGACACCAAAGGAGAAATTATTGGAAAATTTTTTGAAGGAGCAGAACTATAAAATTATCAAACTCCTGCAGGTTTTTTAATCAATGAGAAGCTATCTTTTCATTCCATTATCCTACTTATTTTTAAGTTCATTCCTTTTTGCACAACAAACAGGGGTATTATTTCAATGGGAAACTTCCTCGGGTAAAAAATGGAAAACTTTTGGAGACGAAAAAACTCTTCTAAAGTACGAGGGTGAAATAAAAAATGGTAAACCAGAAGGATTGGGAGTCTCTTCATTATATGGTACGACTTTTTTTGGTAAATGGCAGGAAGGAAAGAAACATGGTCAAGGTACCTTCACTTCATCCTATGGATTAAGGTATTCAGGAGAATTTAAACAAGGTAGTAGAGATGGCAAAGGAACTTTGACTACTCCTGATGGTGAAAAGTATGTAGGAGAATTCAAGGATGGTAAGAAGCATGGTCAGGGAATATTTACTTCACCTGATGGTGAAAAGTATGTAGGAGAATTCAGGCAGGATAAATTTCATGGACAGGGGACTTATTCGTGGTCAAATGGAACACAGTATATAGGTGTTTTCAAAAAAGGGCTTCAAAGTGGACAGGGTACTTTATCATATGGAAAGGGGAAATTGCAGGGTGATAGGTATGAAGGTGATTTCTTAGAGGGTAGAAAACATGGAGAAGGTATCTATTTTTCTTCTGATGGCAGGAAATATAAAGGGCAATGGTTTGAAAGCAAACATGATGTTCAGGTAAAACTAATTCTAGATGATGGAGATAATTATTCTGGGGGATGGAAAGAAGGGAAATTGAATGGTCATGGAAAATATTCTTTCTCTGATGGAGGACTGTATGAAGGTGGATTCAAAGATGGTAAAAGACATGGTCATGGTACCAATACATGGCCAGATGGGAATAAGTATGTTGGTGAATGGAAGTATGGCAAAATCCATGGAAATGGTGTTTTCTCTTGGGTAGATGGAGAAAAATACTCTGGTGAGTGGAAAGATGGTAAATATGATGGCTTTGGAACATACACTCTATCTGATGGAAGAAAAGGAGTTGGTGAGTTCAGAAATGATCAACCTTGGAACATAACCAATTATGATAGTTTTGGCCATATTACTGGGAGCTGGGTTGAAGGAGAAAAAAAATAATTACAGAAAAAAATAAAATTATTATTATCCAGTCTGTTCGTTAGTTCCTGAATAAAGAATGACAAGAAGCATGCATCCTATTTTTGAGTTAGATGAGTGCTCGGTTCCTTTCTCAAATTTAATGTAATCACCTTTTTTAAAGACTTTTCCGTCATCATCAATTAACTCACCATCAATCATATAGATTTCTTCATAACCTTTATATTTATGAAAACTTGAAGTGCTTCCGGCATAAAACTTTGCAATAAATACTTCATCTTCAAGCTTCTCATCTTTACTCAATAGTAAATTTTTTAAACCACTTGAAACTGGTTCATATCTTTTATAAAGCAAATTTCAAGTTCGGTTTCAATTATAAGTCATCTTTTCATAACGGCTCTCACTTGATTTATAAAGTAGCACAAAATTCCTATCCATTAATGTTAATTGTACTTGAGAAATCATTCTTAGTTAAAATTTCTTTCAGACTGCATGATTCTTGTAATAAACTTTATGACGTTATATTTTAGTCATTTAAAAAACAATATATTAGTAAAACTATGAAAAATATTACGCTAATCTTGATTGTCTTCTTATTATTCACTTTCCCTCTTTTTTCTCAAACAAAGAGGTCAAATTTCATGTACCAGTGGAAAAATGGTTCTAAGTATTTTGGTGATTGGGAAAATGGTAAAATGCATGGAGAGGGTAATTACAGATTTGGAATAGGCAAAGGAGAAGGTGATAGATATGTAGGAGAATACAGGAATGGAATTAGAAGTGGTAGAGGGATTTATACGTGGGCAAATGGTGAAAGATATGTTGGTGATTTTAAGAAAGATTTGCCCGAGGGCCAGGGAACCTATAAATTTTTAGATGGAAGAATATATACGGGAGATTGGAAGAAAGGTAATAAAGAAGGTCGTGGAACTTACACTTACCCCAATGGCTCTAAGTTCTCAGGCGAATGGAAAAATGATAGAAGAAATGGTCAGGGTACATTTACATGGAAAAATGGTGATAAATATGTAGGAAAATGGAAAGATGGAAAAAAGGAAGGTTTAGGAATTTATATATTCAAAAGTGGTTCGAGATATACGGGTGAGTGGAAGGAAGGAATGAGAAACGGACAGGGCTCTTTTACTTGGTTCAGTGGAGAGAAGTATATAGGAAAATGGAAGAATGGTTTGAGTAATGGCCATGGTATTTTAAGTTGGAGTGGTAGCGAAAAGTATGAGGGAGAATGGAAGGAAGGAAAAATGGATGGTTATGGGATTATCAATTTTTCTGATGGAATCAACTATGAAGGAGAGTGGAAAAATGGGACTCGTCATGGAGAAGGAACTTTTACATCTTCAGATGGAAGTAAATGGGTAGGAGAATTTAAAAATGACAAGATTTGGAACATAACCAATTTTGATAGTTCTGGGAAAGTCACTGATAAGTGGTTTCATGGAGTAAAACAATGATTACAGAAATTCAGTGTTGTCCTTACAATCTTGAAATATCAAATCATAATCATAACAATATTTTGTCCTTCAAATTTACTATCACTATGAGGGGGGCTTAAATTTTCTCAATAGAGCAAAAATCATAGAGGAACAAGCTGCAACATGTTTTATACAATTTTTTTTACTTAAACATCATAAACAGGAACATCAAATGCATGTACGAATTTATATTTTTTTAGTTAGAAAAATTCAAAAAATTGCGGAGAAATATGCAAGTTGTAGAAAAGAGCAAATCCCAGTTGACTCAAAGAGTCTGTCCTAACTGCGGAGAATCTTGTGAAAAAGAATATGAAACTGTTTTTGTAAATGGTCATGAATTCTGTGTCTGTTGTAATTCTAAAATTGAAACGCTTTATACTGAGGAAAGTTTGTTGGAGGACTTTTATAGTGATTCAATAAAAAATGATAATGCTTTTGCAGAATTTTTTGATGAACGGAGATATATAAATCCTGAATAATATGTAAGCTTCCTTCTAATGTTTAATTTTAATTTTTGCCATTTGGCATTTTCATTGCTGTAGTTACTTATATACCTGATTTAACAATAAACGGATTTGAATTATGAAAAATATGGAATGCATTATTTGTGGAGATGAAGTTATAAATCCCTTGCAAAAACAGCAGAGAAAAAGAATGTACTGCTCTGAAAAATGTCAAGATGTCCCGTTAGTTTTCCAAAGATGGGGAGAATTCAAAGTCTGATTGTTCAGCATCTTATTAATTACAGATTGTTTCTGATTTTGAAGTTCCCTTTAAAATCATTAATTATTAATAGTTATGTATATTTTCCTCTTTATTGCATAATTTAGCTTCTAATAACATCCTTTATACGATATTTTTTCATTAATCATCTAAACAATGTTGGACTGAATTTACGTTTCATACTATATTGCTATTTAATTCGGTCATTTTCTTCAATTTTCCTTAAAAAATAATTCTGCATAATACAATACAGATCATTTCTTGAAAAAAATGGGTGATTATTTTTGATTTTGATCCTGTTAAAAAATTTTTATTAGAAATACCTGTGAAACAGATACTAATTTACCCGACCTTATTTCTCATCTCTTTATCTCTCTTTGGTCAGTCAGAAGAATCTATTCAGTTTGAAACATATTTTCAGAAAGCAGAAACCTTAAATTCTGTACCTGAAGAATTTCAAGAACAAGTGCACTTCTCAGACATACAGCAGAATTCATTCAAGGAAGAATATTCTGAAAATGCATTAGGGTTGGGACCTCATTCTGAAAATGAATCTGTGCTTGAGAAGGAGAAGCATTCAGAAACAGAAGAAAAAAAAGATTTAGAAAATGTTCCGGTTACTGGTTATGGGGACTTAGAAAATATCCAGAAAAATGCTAGGAATAAGGATTTTGCTAAGGTGAAAAAAAGTCAAGGCGCTTTGTCTTACCGTAAAGAAAATGGTGCATGGGGTTGGTATGATTATGGAGATGAAGAAAATGATGGTAAATACGTTGGAGAAATCATAAATATGAAACCAAATGGTTTGGGAATTTTTGTATACGGAAAAGGTAAATGGAAAGGTGACAGTTATGATGGCCAATGGAAGGATGGGGAATTTCATGGAAAAGGTACTTTTAGTCGGACAAACGGACAAAGGTTTTTCGGTGAATGGAAAAATAGTATGCTCTGGAATATCAACGGTTATGACAAATTTGGAAGAATAATAAAAAAATACAGGAAAGGTGTAAAGATAATCATCAAAAAAAAAGATGAGGAAGAAAAGAAAATTTCATTACAAAAAAGAGAAAGAGGAACACTTTACAGGGAAGTCCCCTTTTCAAAATGGGAGCAGGGAGGTAAAAAATGGATGACAGAAGGAGATAGAAGAAAACATGGGATATATGAAGGTGAAATACTGAATGGTGTGCCTGACGGTGTTGGGGAATACACTTGGTATGATGTTGAAAAATATGTAGGAGAATTTAGAAAAGGATTTTTTCATGGCCTTGGGAAAATGACTTTTCTTAGTGGAATTACTTCTGTAGGTGTTTTCAAGAAGAATAAGGAGTGGGAAACCCTTCATACTAAAAAAACTGGTGAAGTTACTGGAAAGGTTGAAAGAGGTAGATATTATCCAATGTAATCAAGGAAGGGGATATCTTACTGAAATATTTTTCCTTAACAGATTGGACCGCAGATCCCTTATCTTTTAATTTTATCTTCCAATATTTTTAAAGACTTAAATCTAATATTAATTTTTTTTGAATTATCTAAGTTTTGTTAACTAAAACAAATTATATATTCTCTATTCTTTACTTCTTATAAGTTTTTTATGATTTGGGATGAATGATGATGCATTATTGGATTATCACTATATGGGTTGACTAAGAAACTGAATCTTGCAGGAATTTTTTCATTCTCTAATATGTAAAAATAATATTTGCCACTAAGTAAATAAATATTCTCCCCTACTTGCTTCTCTGAAATAGAATTAGTATGGAATTCTACTTTTCCTTTTTGAATTTCAATCACTTTAACAAAATATTCTTTAATTTGTTGGTGATCTTTAAGAATCTCTGACGAAAAAGTTGGGATTAAAACACAGCTTAAGTCATAAAGCTTTAGAACACCTGATAAATTCCCCTCATTTAGTTGCTGTTGCCAGTTATTTAAAATTTCAATTGGTTTGATATTTAATGCATTCATTAATTTTTTTGGCAGATAAAAATTATTGATCTTATAAATTAACTAAATTATGCATATAATATGACAAAATATCATTATAAAAAATTATTTGTTTTTTTGATTAGAAGAAGGTTTAACCATCTATTGTGACATTTAGAACTTTAGCATCCTTTACTTCAGCAAAAATAACTAACTGATTCTGACTGTTTTCATATAATTTCTCAGTAAAACTCCTTTTCTTGAAAAAACAAATTAAAAGTGAAATAAATTTGGCTCAATATTGTCAAAAAGGGAAAAGTGAAACATTTAATTTTCGTCATAACCTTACAGCTTTTTACATATAATTTGTATTCACAGTCTAATGAGATTGGTGTTTTATACCAATTTAAAAGTTCTTCGGGATTAGTATGGAAGACTTTTGGAAAAGATAAAGTTCAACCGAAATATGAAGGTGAGGTCTCTAATGGTTCTCCCGATGGGTTTGGAGTTTTATCTTACCCTTTTTTTTACGGTAAAAGTGTAGTAGGTGAATGGAAAATTGGTAAGGAGTGGTTCACTGAGCATTACAACAAGGAAGGTAAGCTTCTCGGAAAGTATTCTAAGGGGAAGTGGATTCTGAAATGGGGAGAATTGTTTTATCATTTAAAAAAAGACGGTAAAGAAGAGTGGTATCAGGATGGTGATGAAAAAAAAGTTAGAAAATATGTTGGTGATGTAACAAATGGGAAACCAGATGGACAGGGGACAGAGACTTCACCTGAAGGGGAAAAATATGAAGGTGAATGGAAGAATGGAAAAAAAGAAGGTCAAGGGAAATTAATTCAAGTTGATGGTTCAAAGTATGTTGGTGAATGGATAAATGGAGAAAAGAATGGTTATGGGACACTTACTTCAGCTAATGGCACTAAGTATGTTGGTAGATGGAAAGATGGGGAAAAAAACGGTCAGGGAATTTTAACTTCATCAAGTGGCTCTAGGTATGTAGGGGAATTCCTTAATGATAAAAGAAATGGTTATGGGACCTTCACTTGGCTTGATGGTGGAAAATATGAAGGTGAATGGAAGAATGGATTATTTAATGGTCAAGGTACTGTAACTTTAGCCGATGGAGAGAAGTATGAGGGCGAATGGAAAAAGGGAAAAAAACATGGCCAAGGAATTTATTCTTTTCTTGATGAAAGCAAATACGTGGGGGAGTTTATTGGGAACGAGCCTTGGAACGTAACATTTTTTGACAAGGGAGAAAACGTTATTTGGAAAATGGTGAATGGTAAACAGGTAGATGATGTTTATATAAAAGATAGTTTGAGAAATCTATTGAGAACTAACAATGGTGTTATGCAAAGCTGCTGGGGGCTAGACTTGTTAAAAGCTGGAAAAACTACATTCATTAAATTAGATAAAAACAATAAAGTTATGGGAGGTTTTGTATTTGATATACTTAAAAAATATGAGAATGTTACCGGCATAAAAATTAGATTTAAGTTAGAAAAAAATTTTCAGAATTGCATAGATAAAATGAAAAAAGGGACAAACGATGTCATGGCAGGATTATTAGAAAAAGGGGAAAGAAATACTTATATGGATTATTATTATTGGGGTAAGGATAAAGACGATCAGTTCCAGCAAATTGTAATCTCAAAAAATAGTCCTTTTGCTAAGTATAACAATGAACTGAAAACATCTATGTATTTCATGCAGAATTAATATAGAAAACTAGTTGCATCCCCATTTGCATGTGCCTCCAATTTGTTCTAAATGTTTAATTTATTTCAAATTAAAAAACTAATTTTAACACTGCTAACTTCAATTTATATTTTTTTACAATAGAGTCTATAAATCTGTTCATCTTGATCTAGAGATAACAAATATTTTTTAAATATCATTTCTCTTTTCAACAATCTTTCATATCTAAAAAAAGATAAAAATTTGTGTAATATTTCTAACTCTTTTTGGTTGTAGAGAAAACTAAGGAAACTCATTTATAACTTAGTTGCTATCAGAAGACAAATTAAGAGTAGAAAAATGCCTGCTGATTTCACCGAATTACATTAAATCGATTATTAGTATCTTTTTGGTTATCTTAATTGGAACTTACAGTCACTTATTAAAAAACACACTACCAGACTACGCTATACCTCTATTGGGAATGGAATTACGACTTTATATTTAGGAAATGAAAACTAAAGAAAGTGATGAGGCATTTTAACGCAGGATATTTTTAAGAGAAGAAATTTTTTGCTGCTGGTCATCATTGAATGCATAACGTTCTGCCTGCGCGAGTTGTGCTAAGAGCTCACTACTTAGTTCAGGGTCAACCTTAGCTTCTTGCTGATCAAGTTTTTTTGCAAGTATTGTCATCTGCACATTCCTGATAATTAGTTTGGGTAGTGTTATCAGTAGTATATCACGTTGATTTAAAGCTTGAGTAATTTGTATATCATTCTCTGCTGAGAGAGAAGCTTTTTTTAGTTCTTCTAGAGCTTTAAAATAGGCATTGATTCTGAGATTCATGTTCTGCTGCTTTTGCGCATTTCTTATCAAAATTAGAGCCTGCATGTATATTTTTTCAAATTCTGTCTCAAGCTTTTCAGGAGTGAAAACAGAACGAGGAACTTCAGTTGGAGATTGAGTAACTGGCAAGTCTGGGGGCTGAATAAGGCTTCGGTTTTGTGAACTATAATAATTTACTATAACAGAATTTCGATCAGTGACCTCTACATAAGGTGGAAGGTCCATTAAATCTGGATCAACCATAGCCTTCAATATAACACGTTTTTGATGCTCCTTATCCGTTTCAAGTTTAACTTGATGCAGGTATTCATGATTAATAAAACCCTTTACCAATTTTCTTTTTTCTGCATTTGGAAAAACAATCTGCAAGAAAAAGTTAGATTTAAGCCTTCCAGTACTTAGATCTTTCTTTTTTAACTCAACCAAACGGTAAGGAAACTTATCTGCGTCTGTCATTACAGGTTTGTCAAAAACCACTTCAATGCCGAAGCGCCAGATATCACGGAGTTCGTCCTCAAGCTGCAACGGAAGTTTTTTAATCTCCTCTACCTTGTAAGACTTTCTTAGCACATTGACTGTTTCTGGAACCTCTTCGAGCAAAGCGGATCTTTGCATAAGTAAAAATGCATCCGTGTAGGTCAAATATTCATGGGTACCGTTTTCCAATTCAAGTAAATATCGATAGCGGTCACCGTGTTTATTTGTTTTTAAATAATTGCTGTCATTTTCCTGAAGAATTCTGAAGCGAAGTATTCCAAGGATGAGGCTCTTACCTTCCAGAACATCATGTTTTCCAAAAGTTTTTACATATGCCGTGGCATTCAAAGCAGTACGGTAAAAATCATTCTTTTCAAGTACTCCAAAATCTGTAGTTGAAGCAGAAGGGAATACTAAGGCTCTATTATTGTTTAGAATCATCTCATCAGTTTGCGTCCACTCGCGAATGCGGTTAAGGAGCCATTTCCTACTGGAACCATCACTTAGCAATGCTTGAAGGTAATAGTCGTCTTGTCCAATATTTTTCACAAAAACTGATAAAATTTTTATGGATTTGAAATATCCATTCTCTAAAACTATTGCTAATTTGAGCGCTTTTTGGCGTGAAGTATATTCCGGGAAAGCACAATATGCAGTGCTATAGTTTTTAAGCAAGAGTGATACTGAAAATAATAAAATGAAAGTAATTTTATTCAAAATTTTTCCCCACAAAAATTTCCACATCAGTTGCAAGTTTGCTTAATCTTGAAGCTGGGAAAGGTTCTAGGAGCTGTTCGCCAGGTAAAACCTGAGCCAACTTTATAGCCTGCTTCATCAGATTTGCATGAAAGTAAATTTTTGTTTTTGGCAGGATTTCTTGCTCTCTCACTGAAGAAATATTAACTATATTAAACTTGGCTCCAATTTTTTTTTCAATGCTAAGTTTGTGGCGCTTGGTCAACATTTCTGCCATACGGTGTGCACCATTTTGCTTTTGTGAAGCGTTGAGAATAGCAACATTCAATTGATCAAACTGACGGTATGACATCAAAGCTGTTACAGGGTGCAGAAGAATTTTTTCCCTCTTGTTTACCATGCGTGGTGTAAATACACTCCAGAATATTACATCTGCTTCATCCTGTGACACGGTCTCTTCCTTTTCCACTATGTCTTCCTTTTCAATTGTGGAAATCAGCATTTTTTTTAGCTTTTGCATGGAAAAAGTTATTCGGCGGGAGTCAGATTTTTCCTCATTAAACTCAATTTTGTAATTTACCATTGTAGAAATATTTAGTATTAAACTTGGATCAATCTCCCCATTATTGGTACGTTTAATCTTTTCTTCAAGGGATAATTTTTCAAGAATTCCCTCCTCGGCAAATGAAGTTATTTCAGTTTCAGCAAAAAAAATGTTGTTTATGAATGTTTTGGGAATTATTACAGAGGTTTCTGTTTTTTTATCACCAGGAATAACTTGTATAAGGGAAAATAATGATGGTTCGAAGAAACCCTCAAATGTCAAGTATGGTGTTTGTTTATCCGGAACCAGATCAAAGCGCTCTATCATATTTCCAGATTTTAAGGAAAATGCTGGTGTGACTGAAATTAAAATCAGCAGAAAGATTATTACTATAATATTGAAAAAATGCTTCATGATGCACGGGTAGGTCTGCATAATATAAGTCTGATACAAGTCTGACAGAGTCAGATTTACTCACTTATAAATGCAGAAAATGAGCCACTAGAGCAAAGCAGTTATGAATCTTCTGAATCGTTTTCGGAGGTATGTATTTCAGGTTCTTCAGACATTTCTTGCTGATCTGTCATTTCAGACTTATCTGTTGATATAGAGGACGTAGCAGTCTCAGAGGAATCTATTTTCTGTTCTTCTGATTTACTTTCTTCTTCCTCTTCGGTTTCAATAACTGCAGCAATGCTTATTACATGCTCCTCTTTTTCAAGATGAATTAACCGATTACCTTGAGTGACCCGGCCAATTGTACGGATATTTTCAACAGGAATTCGGATTAATTTGCCCAGCTGTGTAATCAGAAAAAGCTGGAAATGTTCTTCAACTTCAAGCACATTCATCACTGGACCATTTGTGTCAGTGATCCTTATTGTGCGCATTCCAAAATTGCCCCTATTTTTTGCAAGTGTGTAATCAGCAATGGGAGTCTTTTTACCGTAACCACCTTCGGTTACAGTAAGGAGTTCTCCGGAGCCTGAAAGTGCAAGCGCAGATACAACTCTGTCTCCTTTTCGAACCCTGACTCCTCTTACTCCTCGCGCTTGGCGTCCCATCGGGCGAAGTGTTTGTTCGTTGACACGAAGACCCATACCGTCCCTAGTAGCAAAAAATAACTCTTGATCTCCATCGGTAAGCTGAACAGAAATCACAGAATCCCCATCATCAAGAGTAATCACTCTTAAACCACTTACTCGGATCTTTGCACAGTCGAGCATAGGTGTTTTTTTGGCTACACCTCTCTCAGTACACAGGAAAATATACTTATTTTCAGCTTCCTTAGGAACATTTAAGCAAGCGCAAACACTTTCACCTTTGCGTAAGGGAAGCATGTTGATTACTGCTTTGCCACGCCCTGTCGGGCCTGCCTGAGGCAACTCAAATACTATTTTTCGAAAAACTTGGCCTTTATTGGTAAAGAAGAGTAAATAATCATGTGTGTTGGCAACAAACAACTGTTCAACAAAATCTTCATCCTTGGTGCCCATTCCTAAACGTCCCTTCCCACCTCGGCGCTGAAGCCGGTATTCACTAACCGAACTTCGTTTGATATAGCCATCTCGGGAAATTGTGACTACCATGTCTTCTTCGTTAATTAATTCCTCAATCATGATGGAACCGTCACCCTCAATTATCTGAGTACGCCTTTCGTCTCCATATTTGTCTCGGATTTCTACACTCTCATCACGAATAATCTTAATCACACGTTCGTCTTTTTCTAGGATGTCTTTGTAGTCAGCAATGGCTTTTCCTACTTCTTCATGATCAGAGCGAATTTTATCCTGCTCCATTCCTGTTAAACGCTGCAATTTCATATCTAAAATTCCGTGCGCCTGTCTTTTGGAAAGTTGATAACGCTCTACCAGCGCAGTTTCTGCATTTGCACCACTTTCAGCTTTTCTAATGATTTCCAGCACATCATCGAGATTTTTAAGAGCTATCATCAGTCCTTCAAGTAGGTGCATCTTATCTTCAGCTTGACGAAGTTCATAACGTGTACGTCGTGTTACTACTTCAATTCGATGCTGCAGGAAGTATTCAAGCAATTGTGGTAGGTTAAGCACCTTTGGCTGTTTGTCAACAATGGCGAGCATTATGATGCCAAAACTTGACTGAAGCGATGTGTGTTTGTAAAGATTACTCAAAACAACGTCCGGATTTTCTCCACGCTTGAGCTGGATGTAAATTCGCATTCCCTTACGGTCCGATTCATCTCGCAGATCAGATATACCTTCCATTTTTTTCTGACGAACAAGATCAGCAATTTTTTCCAATAGTACAGATTTATTGACCATGAAGGGCAATTCAGTTACGATTATCAGGTCCCGTCCGTCATTTGATTGTTCAAAATGTGTTTTAGCCCGGATTCGAATTATTCCACGACCTTTGCTGTATGCATCATAAATTCCACCTTTACCAATAATTGTACCACCCGTGGGAAAATCTGGTCCTGGCACGAACTGCATCAATTCTTGAACACTAGCGGTGTGGCGATGATCAATGTAATACAGAAGGGCGTCCATTACCTCTTTCAGATTATGTGGAGGAATATTGCTTGCCATGCCAACAGCAATGCCGGTTGAACCATTGGTCAGTAAGTTTGGAATTCGTGAAGGTAATACTATTGGTTCTTTGAGGGAATCATCGTAATTAGGCGTGAAATTAACAGTGTCCTTGTCTAAATCTGCAAGCATTTCATGTGCAATCCTCCGCATGCGGACTTCTGTATAGCGCATTGCTGCAGGTGAATCACCATCTACTGAACCGAAATTACCCTGTCCATCAATAAGCTGATAGCGCATTGAAAAATCTTGTGAAAGACGAACTACTGTGTCGTAAATCGCAGCATCTCCATGCGGATGATATTTACCCATAACATCACCGACGACATTTGCGGATTTTCGGTAGGGCTTATTGTGATCATTCCCCTGTTCATTCATTGAAAAAAGCACACGCCTGTGCACTGGTTTTAACCCATCCCTAACATCTGGAAGTGCTCGACCTACAATTACGCTCATAGCATATTCCATGTAAGAGTCTCGCATTTCGTGAACAATGTCAGCTTCAAAAATTGATTCGCTCATGATTTTATATGTTTCTTTTTTTGGTTAAGATCTAGTGTAATAATATACTTTCTCAAAGAATTTTAACTTTATATTCATGATCACGTTTTTGTAGTACCAGCATTTTTTCTACTACGTCTCCCTGCTTAACATTATTTACTACGTCCATTCCAGAAATCACTTTTCCGAACACAGTATGCTTCCCGTCAAGATGTGGTTGGGCCTCATGGGTAATGAAAAACTGGCTTCCGTTTGTTCCTGGGCCAGCATTTGCCATTGATAAAACTCCTGGGCCGTCGTGAAGTCGTTCAGGTGAACATTCATCGTCAAATCTATATCCAGGATCACCAGTTCCAGTCCCTTGCGGACAGCCGCCCTGAATCATAAAGTTGGATATTACTCTGTGAAATGTCAGCCCGTTATAAAAATCCTGCTCTATCAGGGATATCATGTTGGCTACCGTGTTTGGTGCTTCATCCTCAAAAAGCTCAAGTTTGATTTCTCCGTGTTCTGTTTGAATTTGGATTTGTGGAAGTTCTTCAGAAATGGTTGTCTCAGTCATAGAATATTTTTTTGCTTTTTTAATTGATAATTCATTTTTTTTTGCCTTTAGTTTTGCCTTTGGTTTTTTTCGCACCGTCTAAAGACAAATCAGGCATATTTTCAAGTCCAAGCGAAGAAAAGTCAAAGTTACCAATTGAAGAGAGTGTCTCTGCATCTACCCAACGGTCATTTTCATACAAGACTAGTTTCGCTACCCCGCGGAATGGAGTAAAAATTTTAAGGTAAGATTCTTCGTTTTCTCCCTCTAAAGTTAAATGGGTCTTTGTTTCCTCAACGATTTTACCTGCATATTTGAAAGATAAAGATTTTGGAAAAGTTATACGTTTGTCTTCAATTTTCATGTCATTTATGTTGCAGTTTAAGAAAAGAAAATAATCATTTAGGTACTAAAGTTTCTAGACGAGCAATGGCGTGAACGGGGGCGTTGCTTCCAGCCATTAGTTCACTCAAGGCAGCATAAACAATGCGTTGTTTTTCCAGAGTACGTTTGCCTTCAAAAACAGGAGAAATAACCTGTATTTCAAAATGTCTTCCGTCTCCTCCAACTTCCGCAGTTGAGTCTGGAACTTGAGTTTCAATTGCCTTTTTTATCTGATCTTCTATTGTCATTGTAGCTTCTAAATTACTAATAAGTTTTTTTGTATTATTACATCCAACTAGGTCTAGCTGATTCTTCCTTTTCGGGCTGTTCAAACATGAATGAAGTTTTACAACCGCAGGAACCCTTTGCAGAAGGATTGTTAAATTTAAGTCCTCGGTCCATTAAATTATAACTCCAGTCAATTTCGGTGTCCTTGATATAAAGATGACTTTTCTTATCAACTAGTATTTTTATTTCTTGGGATTCAAACTCTAGGTCAAACTTTGTTTTTTTTGAATCAAAATCTAGGGTATATGTGAACCCAGAACATCCACCACCCTTCACACCAACTCGTAGGCAGACTTCCTCATTCAAGTCACTTTCCTGCATAATTTTCAGGATCTCTTTAGCAGCATTTTGAGTTAGTGATATCATGAAGTATCTATTTTCAATGCGTTTCTTTTACTAGGTTTCTATTCCATTCAGGAATTTCAACAACTATATCTTGTGACCCGTCAGGGACACATTGACAAGCCAGCCGAGATTGAGGTTCAAGACCTGGTGCTAAGTCAAGCATATCCTCTTCATCATCTGTGGCTTTGTTACAGCTGTCTAACCCTTTTCGCACAACAATATGGCACGTGGAGCATGCACAAACACCACCGCATGAATGATCCATTTCGATCCCAGCCGAAAGAGCGGTATTTAATATTGATCCAGGGAGGCCGTCTCCTTCTGAAGAAATTTCTTCAAACAATACCTCTACATTTTTATTCATTGGAATAAATGTAATTCGATAGTTTACCTTAGGTAATTCGAATTCCTGTTTTTCAATATATGGATTAATTCCTGACATCGCAAAAGAATCATCTGAGTTAAAAAATTAATCAACCATTAATTTTACTTAAATCATCAAAATAAAGCAATTTAAGAACAGTGTATTTGTATTTTTTTTAAGCTTTCATAGAATCATTCAGGAATTGTTGAGGAATACTGTCTTTTGTATGGGTGAAAGCAAAAAATACACGATTTCGAGTGATTTTAAATAAAGAGGATAGAATAAATTATAAAGACAGGGTTTTTTAAGCGTTTTGGAAGGTGAATTCATGACAAGTTCTTATTATGAATCAGGTTGGAGAATAGACAATTTTTATTTAGAAATGTAATATTTTTTGCTTTAAACTCACCTTCAGACGCCAATATGATCAATTAAAATTATGAGGTATATTTTTTATAGATCGAGTATATGGAATAAATATTTGCCGTAAAAATTTAGTTTAGTATGAATTTTTTTATGTTAAAGTAAAAAAATTACGAAGGAAGAAAAAAGTAAAATTTACTATTTTTTTAAATAGTATAGCTTAATCTATTTCTAAGCAGTTGATGTGAATAGGTCATTGATTTACTGATTCGAGCTTGGAATCCATAAACTCAATCAGTCTCGGACTGGCCCAATCTCTTATTCCCAGAGCTCTTCCGATTATGACTCCTTCTGGATTAATTAAATAAGTGATAGGAATATTCTCTACGCCATACAGTTTTGCTATTTCTAAGTTTGAATCAGCAATCATTGGGAAAGTAAATTCATGCTTATCGGCAAATTTGCTGATAGTGTTTTTGTCCTCACCCATTCCTACAGCAAGTACAATTAGCTTTTTTGAACCCATTTGTTTATACGCTTTTTCAAGATCTGGCATTTCTTTTAAACAAGGTATACACCATGTGGCCCAGAAATTCAAAAGTACAAAACGGTGATGATAGTCTTTTAAATTTATATTGCTTCCATCATTTAGCTCTCCATTGAAATCATGAGCTTCAATCCATATTGATGGAGGAGTAATCCTCAGGCTTTTAAGTAATTTTCTGTCTTCATCGGTTAAGTTAACTTTTTTGCTGTGAGCATTAGCAGGAATAAATGCAAACAAATAAAAAAAAAGTATTAGGCTGAAGTAGAATATTTTTTTGTTGTTCATGAATGACTTCAAGTTATTTTAAATTAATAAATCTATTTTACTTGAAAATTTGGTTCTTCTCAATTCGTTATGTCATATTCAGTAAAACAGTCAGATGCGGTAGGCCAGTTATAAATCACCCGAACAAAATCACTATTTTCAATAAAACCTAATTTCCGTAATAAATCAGCAAATTCTTTTTGTCCTCTGTAATCCCCAATGGCCAGCAATATTAAAGTATCCCTGAATTTTTCTAGGAATTTTTCTGGAGGCAAATCTCTGAAACCCCAAGCAGGTAATGATTTTATCTTTCTATCAGGAGGTCCGGGGCGGTTATCAACATAACCTATGATTTTAACACCCCTTTTTTTTAAACTAATTGCAGCTTGCCTTCCTGTGGGTCCTGAACCGGCAATTAGGACTCCCCGACGATTTTTGAGTAAACCAAATTCCATTAAATAGTGCGCTTTTGCTTCAAACATTGCAGGACGTTTATAAATTGCATCGACCCTAGAAAGACGTTCTGATGAATGATATTTTTGCACGAGTTTATGAGGATGCTTTGCCAGTTTTGCCCCTGCTTTGTATGCTCTTAAAATTAAATCATAATCCTCAGCCCATGGATTGGCTGAGTAACCTCCAAGCTTCTTGAAAAGGTGATGTGTTGCAAAAAATGTGGGATGTGCTATTGGACATTCCGCAAATAAATCACATTCAATCTGTTTATGAGAAATAAGCGAATTACTCCATGATTGATACTTTTTAATGCTATCTGAAATCATTCTAGAATTTGAAAAACTGCCCATTCTACAACCTATAAGTTCCAACTCCGGATTACTCTTCATCAATTTTAGCTGCTTTTCAAGCCTGTTTTTATCCATCCTGTCGTCTGCATCCATGCGGGCTATGTAATATCCTTTGCATTCTTCAAGTCCGGTGTTGAGTGCAGATATAATACCTTGGTGCTTAGTTTTAATTATTCTTATTCTAGGATCGTTTTTAGAATACTCTTTAAGAATTTCAGAAGTTTTATCGGTTGATCCGTCATCAACTATTATAAGTTCTATCTCTTTAAGGGTTTGAAAAGAAATATCGTGTAGACAGCCCGGCAGTAATGAGGCTTCATTTCGCACCGGCATCAGCACGGAAATTAGTGTGTTGGATTTCAAGATCAGAAATTGGAAAAATCTGTTTTAAGAAGAATATCCCGAATTTTTTCGCGATAATTAATTTTCTGATTAAGTAGTATTACAAAATATAGCGGATCGCTGAAAGATAAATAACCAGCCATGCTATATACCCCTCTTAAAGTACCGGTTTTATATGGGATTTTTTTCTCTCTTGGAAGCAGATGCTGGTATGGTAGAAAAGCTTTAAGCATTAAAAGGACTGCATCTGGCGTCAATCGGTTTTTTCTTGAAATTCCTGAACCTTCAGCAATATGGAATTGATCTGGGGAGATACGGAGTTCCTTTGTTAAATACTCTTGAACTGCAGCCCTCCCTTTTTTGAGTGAGGCAGGAGGCCCAAAACGCTCCATTCCGGTAGTGAGCAAAAGCTGATTTGCTGTAAAGTTGTTTGAATATAGCATCATCCCCGCTATCACATTCTGAAGATTTAGGTTGTTATAGTGCCTGTAAACAAGCTTCCCAGCTGAGCTTACTCGACGCAAGCTAACTTTCTTGTTTTTGAATGATAGACCTTGTCTGAGAAAAATTGAATGCAGTAATTCTCCTGTGTAGGTAAAAGTTAAATCCATAGGTATACTAACTCGGTGAAACCCCGAGTTAAGTTTTTCTCCTAAATGTTTTGCTAATGGAGTCAGTGGAGTTTGTTTTTCAGCTGAGGAAATAACACCATTTTCGTCAACTTTTAGATAAACTGTATTGAAATTAATGACCAATGCTCCATTGTTTGCGTCATATGGATTACGAGTATTACTGATTCCTGGAATTTTAATATTTTCTTCAAAAAGTGAGGTATCAAAAAACAAACCCTGGATAAATTTAGGCACATCAGGGAGTTCATTTAACTCCTTTGCTATTTTTTGCCATTCTTCTGAAACAAGAAAAGGATCTCCATGTCCCATTATTCCAAGTTCATCATTCTTATCTATATAAAATTCTGTGCTGAATCTGAATTGATAACCAAAAAAATGCAGGGCAGCAAGCGCAGTAGCGTATTTTTGAACTGATGCAGGTACCAGCATGGAGTTTTGTTTAGGTGGGTATCGATATAATATCCACTTATCATTGGCGACGGTTACACTGCCATTCTTAATCAGCTTGCTAAACTGTTTGTCTAACTCTGCTTTAATTGTAGGTGTTGCACACAATACATTTGAATACATCACGTAAATAAATGTAGTAAAAATTGTTAAAAGTCTTTTCTCTTGCATAAGCCTTAGCGTCTCATTACGATAAATTAACCATAAAAAATACTTAATAAAGATACTGATCATGAATACTAAAAAAATTCTTATCACACCTGGGGACGGGATTGGACCCGAAGTTACAGAACAGGCTGTCCAAATTTTAAAAAATATTGCTCCACTTTTTGATATCCACCTGGATTTAATCGAAAAACCAGTCGGTGGCATTGCATTTGATTTAACAGGCACACCTCTTCCTGATGAAACATTGGAAACCGCTAAAATTTCTGATGCGGTATTGCTTGGTGCTGTAGGTGGACCTAAATGGGAACCGTTAGAATTTTCAGTACGTCCAGAGCGAGGACTTTTGAAGCTTCGTTCGGAACTGGAATTGTTTGCAAATTTACGTCCTGCTGCAATATACGGGGATCTGGTAAATGCTTCAACACTTAAAGCTGAAGTTGTTGATGGTGCAGACCTAATGGTTGTGAGGGAATTGACAGGCGGTATTTACTTTGGAAACCCTCGCGGAGTTGAAGAACGTGATGGTGAGCGAGTAGGGTTCAACACGCTTGTTTATTCAGAATCTGAAATCCGACGTATTGCTAAAGTAGGCTTTGAAACGGCAATGAAGCGAAGAAAAAAACTAACTTCAGTCGACAAGGCAAATGTACTTGAATCTACAGAGTTTTGGCGTGAAGTTGTTACTGATGTGGGAACTGATTTCCCAGAAGTCGAATTAAGTCATATGTATGTTGACAACGCAGCTATGCAGATAATAAGAGATCCAAAGCAGTTTGATACAATTGTTACAACTAATATGTTTGGTGACATAATCAGTGATGCTGCAGCAATGATGACTGGATCATTGGGTATGCTTCCTTCTGCCAGCATAGGAGGTGGAGTGGGTATGTATGAACCTGTGCACGGCTCTGCCCCAGATATAACTGGACAGGATAAGGCCAATCCATTGGCTATGATTCTTTCTGTAGGTATGATGATGCGCTACTCATTTAATTTGACAGAGGCAGATGAAATGATACAAAAGGCAGTTATTAATACTCTGGAAAAATATCGCACAGTTGACATTATGGCACAAGGAAAAACAGAGATTGGTTGTCGGGAAATGGGAGAAAAAGTTCTTCAATCTCTTGAAGAAAATAATTCTTGATCCCCTTTTTTAAACTTCTCAGTCTTAATGATGTTGTTGAAGAAGCATCATTAAAGACAGTAATCTAAATTTGTTCAATTAGATTGGTCATTTTCTCTGTTAACAGATTCAAGGGAAAAAGCGGGCATACAGACTGACCAGTATTCAGCCTCTTCTTTAAATGGGTTTGAGTATTTTACCCTTACGCCTTTTCTTATAAGCAAAGATTCTCCAGATTTAATAGTTACGGTCTCTCCGTTTATTTCAACAAGCTTACATCCCCGCACCATAAGTGTGTATTCATCAAATTCAGGATTCTGATGCGGCTCAGACCATCCTGGGGGTACAATCATGTGTGCTATACTTAAATTGCTTTCACCAGTAGATACATGGCCAATATGCTCTTCAATCAATTTCCCGTCTGTTGTTGGAACAACAAAAGGCGATTGCTGTAACAAAAATTTTTCACTCATATTATTTTTACTTTCAAGTTGTTATTTAATTAACTTGGGCAATATTTTTTTCAAAGCCCTTTCATAATGTGATTGGTCATCGATCTCTGTCCAAACAAGGTCTTCTACTTTTAAAAAGGGAATTTCTGTCGTTGAGCAAAGATCAGAGATGTATTCTTCATAATGTCTACTGCATGGAAATTCGTGATTTGCCTCATGATACTCGCACATTTGATTTAAAAGTTTGATAGATATTTTGGAAATCCCAACCAGTTCTCCCTGCACAGACAAGCTAGGAAAAGGTTTTTTTGAAATTTTAGTAATTTCCCCTCTTATGAAGTTCCCTGAGTTTATGGTCACCGTTTGTTCCTTTAGCTTTTCTCCATATACATATACCTCATCTCCTGAGTTAGTTTTCCCAGAAACCAGTACGACATCCGGACCCTCAAAGTTTATAACATAATTCAATGCACGAGATTCGTAAAGTAGGTCTGACTCCAAAAGCAAAAAATCCTCATTTAGATAACTTTGTGCCACAAAGAGAGAGTGCATGCTACCTGTTTCGGCGAATTTTTTACTGTGAATAAATTCAAGCTCAGGTATGTTTCCCAGTTTATGAAGATGTTCGTGATAATGCGATTGCTGAAATCCAGTTACAATAATCGCACGATCTATACCCTCGTTCTTTAAACTCCCTAGAGAACGAGAGATCAGTGATTTACCACCTACTTCAAGTAATCCTTTTGGAAGTAAACCCGTTACATTTCGAAGCCTAATACCCATTCCTGCCGCCAAGATGACGACTGTGCGAATTTTTGAAATTGAGGAAGTCATTTAAATCAGGAAACCAGATGTCCCTTGGTTTCTTCAGGTATATGGCTTTCTGGCTGGTGTTTGAACTGCATCTCATAAAGCTGCTGGTATCGTCCTCCATTTATTAGTAGTTCTTCATGTCTGCCTTGTTCTACAATCTGACCGTTTTCCATAACGCAAATTCTGTCTGCACTTCTGATTGTGGATAGTCTATGTGCAATTACTAATGTAGTGCGATTTTCCATTAAATGTTCAATTGCCTGCTGAACTTCAATTTCTGACTCCGAATCAAGAGCTGAAGTTGCTTCGTCCAGTATGAGGATTGGAGCATCTTTAACTAATGCACGAGCAATTGAGAGACGTTGTCTCTGTCCCCCAGAGAGTCGAGTGCCTTTTTCACCAATTAAAGTATCATAACCTTCAGGTTGTTCATTTATAAATTTGTGGGCATTTGCGGCACGTGCGGCTGCAAACATTCGCTCCTTAGAGCAGTCAGGCTGTCCATAGGTAATGTTGCTGGCAATAGTGTCATTAAAAAGAATAGTATCCTGGGTCACAATTGCAATTAACTTTCTCAAAGAGAGCAGATCCAAATCTCTAAGATCATTTCCGTCTATTGTCACTGTGCCACGTGTGATATCATAGAAACGGGGAATTAAATTGGCAATTGTAGTTTTTCCTGCACCACTACTGCCAACTAATGCAACCGCTTCACCCTTGCGAAGAGTAAGTTTAAAATCTCTGATGGCAGGTTCTTCATTTTCTGGGTAATGAAAAGCCTTAATATTGAGATCAATCTCTTTTTCGAAGCCAGTAATTTTTTTCGCGTTGGGGGAGATAACAATTTCATCTTTAACATCAAGGACATTGAAAATTCTGCGAACGGCAGCAAACCCTTCCTGTAGTTTTAAGTTGAATCCGTTTAGTTTTTTAACTGGTTCATTTAACATGAAAAAACTTATTAGAAAAGATGTGAAATCCCCGGGTGTGATTTGTCCATTGATTATAAAATAACCACCAAATGCAACGATGGTCGCACCTGCTGTTGCTCCAACAATTTCTATGATCGGATAAGAATATGAATCAATCATTATAGAACGCATGTGGTTTTTATAGAGGTCATCATTGGCACTTTTGAACCTCTTACTTTCGTATTTCTCCATTCCAAAAGCCTTTACGACCCTTACACCAGTAATTGTTTCGACCAGTAGGCTACTTAGTCCGCCAAAACTAATCTGTCTTTCGCTAACTGCAATTTTATTCCGCTGACCAAAATTATGAATAAATAAAATAGCCACGGGTATAATAATCATTGTTACTAAAGCAAGCTGCCAGCTTCTTAAAAACATGATTCCTAGCAGTATAAAAAATTGTGGAATGTCCCTAAAGGGACCTGCTACACCGACTTGCATCATATTCTGGAATGCGTGCAAATCGTTAGTAAATCGCGAGATCAAATCGCCTGTCTTTGATCGGTTGAAGAAGGTAAGAGAAAGGTTGACTAGATGGTCAAATAGATGCTGCCTTAGTTTAAGGATAAGGCTTTGAACAAGGTGTCCGACACAGTAACTGTGTCCAAAAAAGAAAAAACCTTTAACAGCAAAAACTATTACCAGTCCCAAACCAACAAGAAAATACTGCTTAAGTTCAGGTTTTTCCCCATATACAATGGCGTCAACAATATCTTTTGCATAATATGCAGGTGCTGCAGTAAAGATATTATATCCAGCCATGCAGACAATGCTTAATATAACCCAGCCTTTGAGAGGTGAAATAAGGTTATATAATCGCAAAGCAATATGTTTGGATTTTTCTTCTTTCATAATAGTTAAGTGTTTTTTTGTTAATTTGGTTGCGAAAAGTTCTTAATTATTTTTTTCTGTCTCCCAAGTTGTTCCTTCCTTTGTATCCTTAAACACTATGCCGATTTTCTTAAGGTGATCCCTAATTAGATCGGCACTTTCAAAATCTTTTTTTTCACGTAAGCTTGTTCGGAGCTCAACTAGAACCTCCATTATATGGTTCATATGATCTTCAGAATAGTTTGTTTGAATTGTCTCAGGAATGATGCCCAGAACATCACCTCCCAATGATGAAAAAAGGTATTCTACATCTGTCACTGCTTCAAGATCAGGATTTTTTTCTGATAGCAGATTATTTGCTTCACGGTTTAAATCAAATAATGTTGCCAATGCCTGTGGTGATGAAAAATCATCATCCATTGCTTGACAAAAACGCCTTTGAAATTCCTTAAATTGCTTCCCGGATGGCTTGGCATCTTTAGGTCGGAGTTCTCTTAGCTTTATAACAGTTTGGTGTATGCGCTTCAGAGATATTTCAGCAGAGCGCAGTGCTTTTTCATTAAAATCAACTACAGAACGGTAATGACTGGCAGCGATGAAGTAGCGAACTATGAGAGGATCAAAATTTTTGAATAATTCTGGCAGTGATACAAAATTTCCTAAGGATTTACTCATTTTTTGTCCATCAATTGTCAGCATATTTGTATGAATCCATTTTCTGGCAAACGGTTTTTTGAGCCCTCTGGCTTGGGAAATTTCACATTCATGGTGGGGAAATTTTAAATCCATACCTCCTCCATGAATATCAAATTCATCACCAAGATATCGTGTGCTCATGACAACGCATTCCGTATGCCATCCTGGATATCCCCATCCACTGAATGGATCCCGCCAGCGCATCAAATGTCCCGGCTCTGCTCGTTTCCAGAGTGCAAAATCTCCAGGATGACGCTTTTCTTTTAGTACCTCTATGCGTGTTCCTTCAATCATCTGATCTATGGTCCTATTGGAGAGTTCCCCGTACTTTGGATCCTTATTGATTTCAAAATAAACTGATCCATTGGATTCATAGGCAAGGCCCAGTTCGATCAATTTTTCAATTGCTTCTAGCTGTTCAGTTATATGTCCTGTTGCTCTTGGACTTATGTCAGGTCGAATCACCCCTAGTCTGTCCATTGCTTCAAAATGTCTTCTAGAAAAATATTCAGCAACAGCCATAGGTTCTTGCTCTAGTTCACGCGCTCTTTTAATCAGTTTATCCTCACCATCATCACCATCTCCCATCAGATGACCAACATCAGTTATGTTTTGCACATAAAAAGTTTTTAATCCAGAGTAGCGAAGATATCGTAGAATTATGTCAAAGCTGATATAAGCTTTAGCGTGACCGAGGTGACTATCCCCGTAAACTGTGGGTCCGCAAACGTAAATGGAGGCCTGTCCTTTGTGAATAGGATTAAAATCTTCTTTTTTACCAGATAATGAATTGTGAATTTGGAGGGGCATTTCCCGGCTTCACTAATCTTCTAAATTCCATACAAGGAATTTAGTTAATTCAGGACTTTCTTCTTCATTTTTTGCGAAGCGAGGTTCCTGTGATTTGATTAACTGGATGTAATGGTTAATACTTACCTCTATGCGTTTAAAGAATGGTTGAGGATATACACCAAGAAAGATGGTCCAGAAAACGAGAGGTACTAGAACAATAACTTCGCGTAATGTGAGATCATTGAGGCGTTTCACCATATCCTTCGTTATGGGACCAAACACCACACGTTGCACCATCCAAAGCATATAAATAGCTGCAATTAATACACCAAATGCTGCAATAATTCCATACCAAATATTGATTCTTGCAGCTCCAATCATTGCTAGTATTTCTCCAACAAAACCATTAAGTCCAGGAAGGCCAATTGAAGCCATTGAAAAGAAGATTAGGAATACTGCAAATTTGGGCATGGTATGAGCAACCCCACCATAATCTGAAATTTCCTGAGTATGTGTACGTTCGTAGATCATACCAACAATTAAGAACAGTGCTCCAGTTACAAGTGCATGGTTTATCATCTGTATCCAACTTCCATAAAGACCTTGTATGTTGATAGCGAATAATCCGAGTACTATGTAGCCCATGTGGGCTACAGATGAGTAAGCAATAAGCCTCTTTATCTGAGGCTGGACCATTGCCACCAATCCTCCATAAATTATTCCAATTAAGGCCAACACTATGAAGGCTGTAGAAAGCTCATAAACAGCTGCAGGAAAAACAGGCATTGCAAAACGCAAAAAACCATATGGTCCAAACTTTAGCAAAACTGCAGCAAGTTGGACTGACCCGGCTGTAGGAGCTTCATAGTGCGCGTCAGGAAGCCATGTATGAAGAGGAAAAATTGGAATTTTTACTGCAAAAGCTGCTGCAAATCCTATAAACAACCAATACTGAGTATCAACTGGGATGTCCATACCATACCAGTCCAGAATGTTAAATGACCAACCTCCATTTAAGTCGACATATAGTGTTGCCGTGTACAGAAGAGCAACCAGCATTAGTAGTGAGCCTAGAAAAGTGTAAAGAAAGAATTTGATAGTTGCATAAAGCCTGTTCGATCCCCCCCAAATGCCGATCAACAAATACATAGGAATAAGCATCAACTCAAAAAATACATAAAATAGCACTACATCCATCGCCGCAAAACAACCTAGCATGCCTATTTGCAAAAGAAGCATTTGGATTTGGAATTGCCAGTTGCTTCTCTCTAAGTTCCAAGAGCCAAGAAGAGCCAAAGGTGTTATGAAGTTTATAATTAGCAGAAAGAATAGATTAAGGCCGTCCAGTCCCAAGAAGTATTCAATATTGAATTGAGTGATCCATGGCAGACGCTCAACCATTTGCAATTCAGCAGAATTTGAATCAAAATTAAACCATAGATAAAGACTAATAATGAAAGTGATACAGCTACTTATAATTGCACTCACACGTGCTGGTAATCCATTAGCTTCCCCCCTGAAGATGCCTGCCAGTGCAATACCCAGTAACGGTGAAAAAATTATGGTCGAAAGAATTGGGAACGTGGAAATGATCACCTTATGTTAATTTAGAAAATTATGGAGCTATTTTGGAATAAAGCATGTATCTGAACATACTTTTTTTCAGGATGGTTTTTAGAAAATTAAAATTATAAAATATTTAAATGATTAATTAAACATATATATCTAAGAGAATTCAGTACTTAAAGCAAGTTCAATCTGATTATAGACATCACTTCAATGCTGGAACTATTGTATTTCATTTAATTAAACGGGTTATTAAAGGTTCCATCAGTTCCCCTACAGTTTGATTTTTATTTAATTTAATTTCTTGGCCCAGCAGAATGTCTAGTGGATATATACCTTCACCAGACTCATCAACGCATCGCCCGCTAGTAAAAGAGCTGGTATTTGATTTATTAACAATTTCATTATCCAAAAGGTCAAGTTTAAGCCACTTTTGTTTGAATCCTGCAAGATACTCAATTTGTTCGAAGCTTCCGAAACAAACAAATCCGTTTATAAAACTTAATACGGTAAACCCAAGGAATAAGCCTGGACAAAGGACTCCTGATTTAATTTCAGTGATTAAATTTTCTTGAGTCAGTTTGAGCCTATAATTTTGACTATGTAATTCGTCTCCATTAAGAACAACTGCCTCCTGCCGCATTTTATTTTTATAGCCGACATTAACTGTGAATAATGGAGTATTAGAGGGAAAGACAGCAAATACTGAATTACGTACTGTATTATCAAAAAATAACCGATAAATTGGATGATTTGTGTTTGAAATTACAACTTCCAAATAATTGCTAATAACCTCGTTCAGGTCAAAATATAAAATTGAATTAGAAGGAAATATTTTGCCAAGCTGGTTTGTGCAAAAAATAGAAGCCCATTTCGTAAAATCATCATTGGTTTTTGCCTTTGGAGAAATATCTAGAATTGGTTCAGAAAAATATGTTATGAGGTCAGCCATTTTTTTGGGTATCTTACTTTTAAAAACTCTGACATCTCTCATCTTTCCAGGAATTAAAGATATGCGTCGGTCTGAAGAATCGCGGATACGATCTTTATCGGCACGTTTTAACTGAGCGAATTCAGGCGCATGAACGGATAATACTGATTCTAAATCTAAGTGATTACTGAAATTTAGACATCCTGACCAGGCTTTGTTTGCAAAAGGAACACCTGAATAAGATCCGATAAAATAAGTTCTCCCCTTAGGGATTCCAAGTAATGCCATATGATGCAAAGCTAGGAAAGTAGGACCTTCAGAGGCAGTAATGTGAGTTGATGTCTGTAGAACTCGAGTCCTTTCCAACTCTTTGCAATATTTTTTTGCTTGGTGTTCTGTAAAACCTATCCTGTAAAATTCAATTTCAAATGCATTTCCTAGTTCTAATTCCATTGTAGGATGATTAGTATCAGTTTCCCACAGATGCCCGGAATATTCGGTAAGAGGCATATTCCATACTGTTGACAATATTTTGGACAGTTCTGGACGTTTCGCTTTTTGAAGTGCACCATGGAAAATTTTTGTGTCAAATGACATATGTCAAAACTTGAAGTTTAGTTTTTATGCTCATAAACTCGGTTCATTAATTTTTAAACAATTAATAAAAATTCATAAAAATCGGTATTATTTAGTCAAATTAAATTGAAGTCACTTGTTCTGTAAGACAAGCTTTTTTCTTGTAGTTATTTTTTAATCTAAAATTTTTCAAATGCAAAAGTAGTTGAGTTCTAATCCTTTGTTAAAAATTTGCACCCACTTTGAAGGGATGCCTGTTCCTAGTAGAGGCCATCAGACGGATGCAGGCATAGATATCACAGCAATGGCTGTTGAGCAAAAAAATCATAGTGTATTTTTGTTTGATTCAGGAATATCGATTCAGATTAGTGATGGATATTATGTTGAAGTAGTCCCTCGTTCAAGCATTATCAAGACCGATTTTCATATGGCAAACAGTTTGGGAGTAATTGATCCAGATTACAGAGGCCGTATCTTGCTTCCGTTCCGCTATATTGGTAAAGGTAATGGGATTCAATCTGCAGAAGGTCTTTTGAAACAACGAATAGCTCAGATGCTAGTGAGAAAGCTTGAACCATGCAGTATTGAAGTTGTGGATTCACTTGAAGATACAGTACGTGGTTTAGGGGGATTTGGAAGTACAGGGCAATAAACTACCTAAACATGATTATAGTAAAGTATTCAAAATCACCTAAAACAATTAACTACTTTTAAATTATATTTTATTCAGAGAATGACACAATCACCAGAAAAAATTTTTCAAACAAACTATGTGGATAAGGATTGGGACCGCTTATTTTTTTGATAGATACTTGAGTATTAGGCAACAAAAGATTTTGGTTTATTAAACAAGAAATAAATGTCTTATAAGTTATATGATTAAAATGGGGAATATCATCAAACTAGGGAAAAGGTTTTACCCTGTTTTACAAAGAATCAGGTAAACTGCCGCGGTCCAACTGAAGGAATCGCCACCAAAGCCAAATTCTCCAAGAGGATGGTAATATTCATGGAATCCCAGCTTTGAGATGAGTTCCAAAGTCTGCATGCGAATCTTTTTGCTAAGTTCATTATGCCCATATTCTTTCAGACCTTCGCTAATCATCCAGTTGACATGAGGCCAGATAGGGCCTCTCCAGTAGCGTTGTGGTTCGTATTTGGTATCAAACGGTGATGTAGAAGGAACAAGAAGGAATTGCTGCTCTGCCCACTTCTCTAGGGTTGTTACCATCTTCAGAGCCTGTTCATCATTGGCAAGCTGGCCAAAAAGTGGAAGAAAACATGCTGATGTGGATACCCTAATCAATTCTCCAGAAATTTCATCCCTGTTGTAAAAATGTTCATGTTTGGGATCCCAAAGTTCAGCGAATGCATCTCGTGCTAGTTCAATTCGTTTTTTCAGTTCATGGCACTCAGAAATCATCCCAAATTGATCCATTAATGCCAACAGGTCCAAATTTGACCGTTGTAAGATCGAATTGAGTCCTATGTCAATCACTCGAAAAGGGAAGTCCTGAGATATTTTATTTGAATCATATTCCTTTTCTCTCAGTTTTTCAACTAGATAAAGGTAACGGTCATATTCTTTTTGCAAGGGTCGTTGGCTTGAATCAATAAGGCTAGTATCCTGCCTTTTATAAGAAGAATTTAGAGTTGGTGGAACCCTGACAAGAGACTTGTCCCAGGCAGGACTGTTGTCCATTCCACTTTCCCAAGGATGAAGAATGGAAACCAAACCAGTATTTCCCGGATCCCTTGCAGACCAGAACCAGCGATGCCATTTCAGGATTTTCATACATATTTGCTTTAATTCGCTATTGTTGATTACGGATTCCTTTCCTGCTTCTTGGAGTTTGCGAACACAAGTTGCCAACACTGGAGGCTGACTGATCCCAGATGTTTGAGGATGTTCCACCCTGTCTAGAAAACATTTTTTGGGAACGTTCCAAACGTCTGCGTTGGGGAAGTAATCAGGACTGTCCTGATGAAAAATAATGTGTGGCAACATACCATTAGCCCATTGCCCTTTAAGCAACATCCTAATCTCATTCCAGGCTCTTGCTTCGTCAAAATGGTGCCATCCCATAGCACATATAGCTGAATCCCAGTTCCACTGGTAGGGATAAAGACGTTCTGTTGGAACAGTATAACCTCCGCGGTCATTCAGCCTTAGGATGCTATGGGCCTCTTCAATCAAAGAGTTGTGATTTAAATTATCTTTTAGTTTCATATTATGAAATTAATGTAGATCATTTTTTAGCCTTTCACCGAACCTGCGGCAAGACCTGAAACAAGATATTTTTCAAACCAGAAAAAAAGAGCCATCACTGGAACGGTGACCATCACCGCACCGGCCATCAGGTACTGCCTTGGAACTTCTGAGCTGTTCAATGAGACCATTCCTCGGGAGAGGGTAAAGATGTTTGGATCATCAAGAAACATAAAGGCAAATAGGAATTCATTCCATGCAATCATGAAAACATAAAGTGCGACTGAGGAGATTGCTGGAAGACTCAAAGGGAGTGTTATTCTCCAGATCACTCCTAAGCGGCTACAGCCATCTATTCTTCCTGCCTCTTCCAGTTCTGCAGGAAGAGTGCTAAAAAAACCTTTTAACATATAGAGCGCAACCGGTAAAGTTGTTGCTGGATAAACAATGAATAGCCCAATGAGACTGTTACGAAGTTGCAATTGACTAAAAATGCTGTAAAGAGGAATCACTAATACAATCGCAGGGAACATATAAATAATCAGGATGCTACGGGAAAGCCAGATTCTTCCGGGGAACCTTAGTCTTGTGACTGAATATGCACCCAAAATAGATAGACTGAGTGTTATTCCTACTGTGCCCACAGAAACAATTGTGCTGATCCAAATGTATCTCTGAAAATTAAAAGTAGTCCAGACTTCATGGTATGATTTGATAAGAACTGCTAATCCTGATTCAAAACTGATGCTCAAGTCCGTAGGGTTAGTCAGCAGAGCCATCTGAGATTTAAGGCTGGTGATTACCATGTAAACGAAAGGAAAAGCGACAATAATTATGAAGAAAAGTAAACCAATTCCTTTAAAAATTCTTATCGCTAATATCTCTATTTCATCCCTATCAAAACTTTTTAATTCTATTCCTGTTAAGGCTTTACGAGCTGACCACATAGTTAAGATTATCACCAATAAAGTCCCCAATCCTGCATCAAGTGAATTTTTTTCAGGATTGATATTCCAAGGCGAAAACCCATTGAAGATAAGAAAAATCATAGAACCAATTAATGTGCAGAAGAAAGTAGATTTTGCCCCAGCCAGTTTCCTGAATGTGCATAGTGTTCCAGTCAGCATTCCGGAGATGCTTGCTTCTTGGATCGAAATTTGTATTGGCTCTATTCCTTTGAAAAGAAGGAGAATCCCCCAGATAATTGTGAAGACTGTCGCGGCGATTCCACCAATTAGTCCTGCCGCCAATACTCTTCGCCATTGAGCCATTTTATTCCTCCTCTCCTAAGGGTAAAAATCTAAAATACAAAATCATGAAAAGTGACAGGAGACCGAATATAATTACCGCTACAGCTGAACCAGCCCCTAAGTCAGCAAGTGCAAAGCCCTGTTCATAGACATCTACTGTGAGCGTTCTTGTCCCAGCATTACCCCCAGTGAGCAGGAAAATATCATCAAATTTATTGAACGTCCATATGAAACGAAGCAGAAACATCACTGATATTATCCCTGATAGCTGGGGTAGAGTAATGAATAGAAACTGTTGAATTGGAGATGCGCCATCAATTTTAGCAGCCTCATAAAGCTCATTTGGGATCGCTTGTAAACGTGCCAGTATAAACAAAAAGGCGAGGGGAAAATAACGCCAAGATTCAAAGGCGATTACGGTCGACAGTGCTAATGGGAATTTCATTTCAAAACCGAATAAGTTTAATAGGACATACCGCTGACCGAAAAGGTTTAGTGGTTCTGAGAGAAAGCCTATTTTCACAAGCATAGTGTTTAGTGTTCCTGAAAAAGGATCCAGTAGTAAAACCCATGTGAATGCAACTGCAATTACTGGTGCAACATAAGGAAAGAGAAAAAGCCCCCTGAGAAACCCACGTCCTGTAAACTGCTGATTCAGAAGTTGTGCCGCAAACAGACCAAGGAACAAAGAACCTAAAGTCCCAAGCAATGTATAAAGAAAAGTAGTTTTGAGGACAAAGAAAAACTCAGGATTTGTAAAAATTTTTACATAATTTTTAAGAGTAAAGTTAAAATTGGTCAAGATGTTGTCAGTATCTGCTGAAACTCTGATTACGCTGTTTTTGAAATTTTTTTTTGAAGTCTTGAAAGCTTTATCGATTATGAACTTGTGTAGGATTTTTTCTCTGTATTTAGCAGGCCAATTGTCAAAGACACATCGAAGTTCATTCACTAATAAAGAACATCGTGAATCGGTTTCCTGAACCAACATTCCATCTGGTAGCTGGTGGCGTATCAAGATATTTTTGAGTGGAAATTTTTGACTACTATTACGAATTCTGTAACGGAAAACGAAGGGATCTCCTTGTTTTTTTGGCCACTTGCTAACCTGAATTTTAACTATTGGTTTTGGAGGCCTAAGATCTGAAAGTTCTACAGTTTTAAAACTAATCCAGAAATTAGCTATAACCGGTACCAATACAATAGAAAAAACTACTAAAAGGGTTGGTAAGAGGAAAGCATATGCAAGACGGGCCTCGCTTTTAGCCTGGGGAGAATGAGACATCATTCGCAAAAGAGACGGGCATCTTAAATGATGCCCGTGAAATTAAACTAGATGCGATTTAGGTCGGATTTGATTAACCGAACTGTTTCACTTAGAGATCGAACTCCGTCAATATATTCACGTACTCTTCTATTGAAGACCTGACTGTTTATGATCTTTGAAGCCATAGATAACTGCCCTTCTCGGACACCCCATCTGTTCGCGGTTTCAAGACCAGCAACAATGTTATTAATAACATCAGCTCCGTAAAGTTCAGTTAAAGGAGCTTTACGGTCTACGCCAACGGGAAGTTTTGCCCATCCTTTGACAAATTTTTCTGAGTCACTCAGGTTACCTTTCCTGACTGGGAATTTTCCTTCTGGAGCAATCGCAAGTGTGTTCATATAACCGTCATCCATGCAGAATTTTACAAAATCCATGGCTTTGACCGTGTCTGCATCGGAAGTGATTCCAAAATAACGAATATCTCCCCAAGCAGCTCCATCAGGGTTACTTGGTCCTGAAAAGCGAGTGATGAAGTCTGTTTTTGAGGCCAACTCTCGACTTTTTGGATCACTGTTTATAGTTGGAGGTGCAGAGTCTCTCAAACCAGCTAGCTCATCCATAATGAACGGAGACCAGATGATCATTGCAGCTTTGCCAGCAAAGTAAAGTTCCCTAGATTGTTTCCAATAAAGATCTCCCGGAGGACTGGCCTTGGCGATTGTTCGGTAGAACTTTAAGGATTCTGAAAGTTTTTGATCATCGATTTGGATTTTTCCTTCATTGTTTACTGGATTTACACCATTTGCAAGAAGGACATGCTCCAAGACCTGGCTCATAAAATTTTCATCAACCTTGGTTGCTGCAACAAACCCGTACATGTTTGGTGGGTTATGCAGTTTTTTTATAGCAGTAACTATGTTTTCATAACTGGTCGGAGGTTGAAGTCCATTTGCTAAAAACAGATCTTTTCGATAAACAACCATCTGGGTCCATCCATCTACAGGGACCGCGGCATAACCTCCACCAAAACCTGCCATTTTCAGTGCACCGTAACCGAAGGTCTTTTTCCCAAGTTCATAAACTACATCGGTTGCAGATTCGCTATCCAGAATTCCTGCCTCTGCCCATGGAAGAACATACTGCAGTGTATGATAAATCACATCGGGCAGATCTCCTGCAGCATATGCTGCAGTCGCCCTGGTGCCGAGATCTTTTTCTTCAACAGGTATCACCTCAACACTGATTCCAGTTTTTGATTGGTATGCTTCTGCCATGGCTTTTTGTTTAGCCATCCGAGCAGGTTGATGTTCTGTAGTCCAAAACCTTAAATCTGCAGCTATTGCTGAAGACATAAAAAGGCTTAATAATACTACAAAATTAAGAATCGAATTAAATATTTTCATAACTAACTCCTTATAATTTTATTAATAAAAATTGTGAAAAAATACAAATTTTTTTTTAATTCATAGGCAAAACTCCATTAAATTGTTTTAGGCTTAAGTGGGCGGCCCTTCACTTCCTCTAAGTTTCAAAGTTGCTGATGCCAATTTAGAAATAACAGGAAGTCCAGGTTCTTTTAGCCTCCTTAAAAGCATGGCTACTATCTCTCTTCCTGATGCATCAATGGAAAAAGTTAAGGTAGTCAATGGTGGATCCAAGTAACCACCAAGAGCAATTCCGTCATAACCAATTACTGAAAGCTGTTGAGGAATTCTAAATCCAAGTTCTCTTGCAGCTTTAATTACCCCAAGGGCAGTAGCATCATTGGCACAGAGAATTGCCGTAGGACAAGGATTTTGTTTGAGTAGATTGCGAGCTGCCGTTTCTCCTCCAAGTCCTGTAAGGTTCCCCGGTTGCTCCAAACTACTTATTTTATTATCATAGGTTTCCTCCATAATGTTTCTATACCCCTTCAATCTAAGCTGGGCACTGAAAAATTCGTTACCTCCTCCAACAAAACCAATCCTTTGGTGGCCAAGTTTGACTAAATGCGAAGTTGCATCCCTGAATGCTTTTTCTCCGTCAATATCAAACCAGTCATGCTCAGCCATACGTGCTGTTCTTCCATGTGTTACGAATGGAAATCCTTCTTTGAGTAGGTAATCAACTCGAGGATCTACTTCAAGCGTTCTTAAAATAATAAAACCATCTACTTTTCTACTATGAACAAGTCTTTGATATTGATCTACTTCTGATTCTTCAGAATTTACTGAATGAACCAAAAGGTCGTAACCATGAATATTAAGTGCAGCGGATATCGAGTCAATGAATTCACTGACAAAGGTGTTCACCGGCTGCGAAGGCATTGGAGGGAGAACTAGTCCGACGGTCTCAGTAAGACCCATTGCTAGTCTTCTGGCCTGAGTGGTAGGAACATAACCAAGAATTCGGGCAACTTCTGTCACCCTTTGTCGGGTCTTCTTGGAGATGTCCTCATATCCGTTTAGTGCTCTTGAAACGGTACCCTTAGTTAAGCCAAGTTCTAATGCCAGATCGCTGATGCGGACTTCACTAGGCTTGCCCCTTTCATTCATTTTCCCTTTTTTTTGGACATTATTTTTGTCAACCAAAACATTCTCTTCATAAAATAAACGAAACCGGTTTCGGTATTGTATTTATTTTTTATAATCGAGGTCAAGTTCTTTTACGCAATTAGAATCAATTAAAAAATTGTTTTTTGGAAAAAATTTCGAGATATCTAATCTATGTTACTATAATTATTAGTAAATAATAGTAAATCAGCGAGAATCTAAAACTAAAAACTGAAAAAGTTTTATTCCGCAAGAGGTTCAACTACCATCTCAAGAACTTCCCATCCAGGTGGGTTATTTTTAAATATTAAAGAAACAATTACTCTTTTACCAGTTTCTTTATTACCTACACGGGCACGAACAATTGAAGGGTTACTATTATTTTTTCGAAGGTCTAAATGCATTTCAGGATCTTCAATCTCAGGAAATTTTTTTATAATAGGTCTAAGTTTTTCATAGGATCGAATAGCCTGTTCTGCTTTTTGAAAAACTGCAGTTTTTTCAATTCCAGATCGCTGAGTAATGATTGCAACTGAGAAAAATCCAAACAAAATGATATTTCCCAGTAAAATTCTTAATGTTCCTCTTAAGGCATTTCGATCATCGACGACAATTGTTGCACACAATTTATCTGCATAGCGCCTTGCATAGCTGTCAATCAAGATTGATGCTAATTCGATTGGGAACAGAAACATCATTAAATTTCTTTTGATTAACACATTCAGAGTTGGTTTTTGATTAAAGTTATCAATCTTTCTAATTGTCATACCCAGAAGAATCTTTCCCAAACTTTTCCCAAAAATATCTTTTAATAATAATAACAAACCTATGCCTCCATAGAATGGTAATAAACTATAAAAACTACTCGTCTGACTAACTATATCCCAATGTTCCTCACGAAATACATTTTGGAGGGTATTTGCTAGAAGCAATGCAAAAATAAAATCAATCAACAAGGCAAACAGTCGCTTCCCTTTTGATGAGACCTGAATTCGGTTATGATTTACAAGATTTTCAGATTGTGTTTTCTGCATTTAATTTAGGTCACATCTTTTTGGAAAATTTTTTCAGGAACTCACTTATTGCCATGGCAACTGGTTCTGGATTATCAAGGTGGAGATGGTGTTCACCGGGAAAAATTCTATGCTGAAGATTATTTACAAGGGGTATTCGTTTTTGTAAAAGCTCATACCAGTAATCTTTCTTTGTATTCTTTGCTTCAATTAGCAGTAGAGGTGAGGTTATTTCCTTAATAAATGACTGTGCCTGTTCTTCAGTTAAATAATGGCGAGATTTGGTTTTTAAGATTGGATCGCATCTCCATGTGTACCCTCCTTTGACAGGACGGAGCCCCCTTTCAACTAAGGTTCTAACAGATGATTCTAAAATACCTCCAACTTTATGGCGAGCTTTGACGGCGCTTTCAATGTCGGGATAAAAGGGCAGTTGTTTTTTAGAGCGATTCATCCATTGGATTGCAGATTCCCTAAAATCTTCAGGCATTTTATCTGGCTCCTGTACTACCGATCCAATGCCTTCAATTAAGATGACATAGTCTATTTTTTCCCGCAATGTGCCTGCTAAATAAGTTGCAACTCCTGCTCCCATTGAATGTCCTAGTAAAGAAAAATTCTCTAATCCTAAAACATCAGCAACTTCAATTACGTCCATTACCATATCTATAAAATAATATGCTGATCCTGAAGGACGGTGATCAGAATGTCCATGTCCAGGCAAATCTAGGGAAATTATTCTTAACTCTGGCAAAAGAGGGGCTAAATTATCAAAGGTAGCTGCATTATCAAGCCAGCCATGAAAAGCAAGAACTGGCAGGCCATCGGGGTTACCCCAGCATTTTGCCACTAAACGTATGGAAGAAGTTTGAATTTCCAGTTCTTCAGGTTCATTAATTGACTGAAAATCAATATTGTTGTCTTTTTTCATGTTGATCTGTTGTTAAAAACTTTGGTCAAAAAAACTTTTCAAATCATAAGTTGCAATTTAATCTTTTCAGATAGTTTTTCTTAACACCATCACATCATAATCCTTCTGATAGCTCAAAAACCACCACATTTCTTTTTTGTGATTTAGAAAATGTGTATACACAAATCACTATTATATGTTATTTTCGGGTTTTTTAGTGCAATAATAATATCATTATGAGAATTCATTTTATCTGTTTTGTCCTGCTAACCAGTACTGCTGTATTGCTTTCATCCTGTGGAGAATATGATGATAGTGTTACTGAAACAAATGCAGATTCATCCTCATCCACAGATGATACCACCTCATCCTCAACTGACACCACACTCTCGGCACCTTCTAATTTAACTGCAACAGGCTCTGCAGGTCAGGTTATACTGGATTGGACCACACTTAGTGGAGCTTCTTCTTACACGATTTTTTGGGACAATTCTACTGGAGTAAGCTCTTCCAGCGATGCAATTACTTCGGTAAGTACAGATAATTACACCCACAGCAGTCTTGATAATGGAACAGTTTATTATTACAAAGTAGCAGGCGTTGCCTCTTCAGGGACGTTAGGTACTCTTGCCAGTGAGGTCAGTGCTGCTACTCCTCTTCCTGCACCAGATAATTTATCAGCCAATGGAGCAAACAATACAATTATATTGACTTGGGCCTCAGTCAGCGGAGCTACAAGTTATACCCTTTATTGGGATAATGTCTCAGGAATTGACAGCACTGATACTACAATTACTTCCATTACAAATGATAACTACACCCACAGCAATATGGATAACGGTTCTACTTACTATTACAAAGTTGCTGCGGTAAATTCATCTGGAACAGGTACTCTATCCTCTGTTGCAAGTGCACTGCTTTCTGCAGACATACAAGGTTCTCAAACCTACAACTCTCATACATATGCAATTACAAGTTCAGCAATGACATTTGCTGAAGCCAAAGCTGCAGCAGCCGCATTAGGAGGTTACCTTACAACAATAAATACTAAAGCAGAGAATACATTTCTAACTTCTGAATTTTACGGGACATACGGAAATGCTATATGGATCGGAGCTAATGATATAGATACTGAAGACACATGGATATGGGACAATGGTACTACATCTGGGGATGATAACTTGACAGATACTATTTGTAATGCGACATCAGATGATTGTACACCTAGTAATGCAACATGGGCAGATAATACCACTCGGAAATGGAATAGTGGTGAGCCTAATGATTCGGGTAGTAATGAAGACTGTGCTAATATCACAAACGCTAATGGGTTTTGGAATGATCTTCCCTGTTCTCAATCACTTTATGGGGTAATAGAATTTGAATAATGTGGTTTTAGAATAGGTTCTATCAAAAAAGTACCAAATAACAACTACTTCAAGAAATAACACTTTTTTCATCGAGCTTAGCATAATCTAAAGTTAGTAAACATCACGAGTTCTTTACAGTCATTCTTCCTACTAAATATAGCATCTTTTAAACTTAGTAATAAAAATTGACAATAAAAATTCGTTTGTCATCATTTATACTTATCCAAAAATTTTTAAATTTTTTTGAAAAGGAAATAAATTTGGAATTTTCTCAATCTAAAAAAATTATTTTTTTATTATTAACAATATGTTTTTTTGTTAGTAGCAAAAATGCTTTTGCACAAGAGCCATTTGTATTAGATTCCGTGATGATAGAAACGATTTTTCCAAAACATTTATCATTTCTTGAAGGGGCAGATCATAAAACCCCTTTTGAAGTACTGGAGAATGCTGAATGGACTGAAAACCTGATTAATGTCCAGTCTATGGTTAACGGCTATTGGGTAAAATTTATTGTTAAAAACAATTCAGATTCCAATGTCATAGGATTAAATCATAATTGGAATATGGAGAAAAAATTATTTATAAAAAACTCATTGGGTTTGAAAGAGTACCCTTATTGGAAATACAGAGAAAATAGTTTTTTAGGGCAGGATCATATTGGGGCACAATATAGGATTTTAATGCCTCAAAATGAAAATACTGTAATCTATGATTTTTTCAGAAGTAAGCCCTTTGATCGCTACTATTCTAAGGTCAATGGACTTGACAGAATGACAATTGGATTATGGGAAAATATTAGGCTTAGGGAGATGGTTAGATTCTCAAGTAATATTGGGTTTATATCAGTAGCTCTATCTTTTGGGATATATTATTTTTTCATATATCTTGTTTCAAAAGGCAATTATATTTGGCTTTCTCTTTCCCTTCTTCAAGCGGCCGCACTAGTATTTTTCACGCAATCTAATGCTATGTATATGGAATTCTCTAGGTGGCCTGCTGTAAGCGAATTGCAATTTGTATTTCAGGGTGTTCTATTCATATTTTTGATAATATTTTTTAAGCAGGCACTAAAACTTAAGGAAAATTTCCCAAGAACAAATAAATTATTTTTGCTAGGGATCACTTTCTATTTATTTATAATCATTCTCAACTTTTTAACTTCTTTGCATTGGCCAAATGAAGAGCAATTTAATTTATTAAAATATCCTCCTGATAATTTAGGACCAGGAATTTTGAAGCTACATCATGTATTCATGCCTTTTGCTGTCCTGCTTATAATTTCAATTGTTATTTCCTTTATCACATGGAGAAAAGGAGATTCATCAGCAGGTTATCTATGCCTATCGTTTATTTTACCTTTTTTGATATTACCTTTGGCATTAGCAACATACTTTATTTCTGGCGGGTTTAATTGGATTTTCATGCTTGTAGTGTCTTCTACTGCAGGATTCCTTTTTTTGTCGATGTTTGTCACATTTGGTTTTGCGGTTGCACAAAACATTAACGATTTAAAGAAGTTTGCACTTGAACAGCAAATGCGCCTGACGGAAGCTTATCAGCGTTTTGTGCCAAAACAGCTTCTTACAAACCTTAACAAGGAAAGTATCCTTGACGTTCAATTAGGAGATCAGGTTCAAAAAGAAATGAGCATCCTTTTTTCTGATATTCGGTCATTTACTTCGCTATCAGAATCTATGTCACCAGAAGAAAATTTTAGATTCGTAAATAAATATCTCAGCAAAATGGGGCCAATTGTAAGCGATAATCATGGCTACATAGATAAGTACATAGGTGATTCCATAATGGCACTTTTTGACAGGTCGCCAGAGGATGCGGTAAATACTTCAGTAAAAATGCTTGATGCACTTCGAGATTATAATAAGGAAAGAGCACAGGAAGGTAACGATCCTATTTTGATAGGTATAGGTGTCAACACAGGTAAGATGATGCTAGGAACGCTTGGAGAATCTGGTCGAATGGAAGGATCGGTAATAAGCGATGCAGTAAATCTTGCTGCGAGGTTAGAAGGTCTTACAAAACTTTACAAAACTCCCTTGCTATTAAGCGAAGAAACTCTTTTAAAAATTGGAGATTCAATTTTTGATACACGTTTAATCGATAAGGTTGCTGTTAAGGGGAAAGAAAATCCTGTAATGGTTTACGAGGTGCTGAATGGGGAATACCCTGATTTAAGGGATGCAAAAATATCTTCACTTCCCAAGTTTAAGAAGGGCTTTGAACTATACCAAAATCAGCAGTTCGAAAATGCCTTGGATCTATTTAAGACATGCATTGAAAAAGTTCCTGAAGATGGTGTCGCTGAACTCTATATCGAACGCTGTGAAAAACTTATCTCCAGCGGGTGGGACACTGAAACATGGGATGGGATTAACTATATGGATGCCAAATAATACTTCAAATAACTTCTATTCTATTTAAATACCCTGACAAATTATTAATTAATAAAATAATTATATGAATAAATTTTTCCTAGTTACATTAAGTTCTTTTCTTTTTTTTGCTTCGTGTTCTCAATTTGGTGAAAATCCTAGTGGAGAGCATCTAGAAGAAATAAAAAAATCACCTAATTACGACATCGAAAAAAATAAATTCAAAAACAGAATAGAAAATTTGTGGGATCAGATGAGTGAAAAAGACTCTTTTTGGAATAATCCATCTGAAAGGATTTCCAACAATTATTTTTTTAATTCAGCAGAAACTGTTCCTGAAAATGATTTGCCAGAAGTTAAACCTCCAAACATAATTGAATTCATGCAGCCTACTGAAAGTATTAAGTTCATTTGGTTTGGTCACTCTACTCTTTTGGTCAATATAAATAATATTATAGTTTTGATAGATCCTGTCTTTTCTGAAGCAGCCGCCCCTTTAAGTTTTATAGTAAAACGTTTTCAGCCTCCTGTTCTTGAACTGTATGATCTACCCAGAATAGATTATGTTTTAATCTCTCATGATCATTACGACCACTTAGACATGGATACCGTGATTTATTTAAAGGGGAAAGATGTAAAATTTATTACACCATTAGGTGTAACCTCTCATTTGAAAAGATGGGGTGTAAATGGTTCAAAAATGTTTGAATCAGACTGGTGGGACAAATTAGAATTTGAAGGTATTACTTTTATTTGTACCCCTGCCCAGCATTTCTCCGGGAGGATAGGTACTTTTTTCGGCTTCAAAACTCTTTGGGCATCTTGGGTAGTTAAAACAGAATCTAATAGCTTTTACTTCAGTGGTGATTCAGGTTACGATATTCATTACAAAGAAATCGGAGATAAAAATGGACCATTTGATTTAGTTTTTATGGACAGTGGTTCATACAATGAGAGATGGCGTCCACTTCATAATATGCCTGAAGAGGCTGTGCGAGCTGTCTTGGACCTAAAAGGAAAAGTTACAGTTCCAATTGGCTGGGGAATGTTTAATCTTGCAATGCATGATTGGTTTGACCCAGTTGAGAAGGGGGAAAAATACGCAGAAAAACATGGTATTAAATTTCTGACTCCTAAACTGGGACAGTTAGTATCAATGGACCGACAAAATGTCTTTGAAAAATGGTGGAAGTATTCAATTAATAAATAGACAATGCATTCTATTTATTCCTCAAAAAATAGACTTTTTTGCAATATTAAAGAGTTATAACTTGATCAGGTGGACTAGAAGATAGTGCCTCAAAAAGTTGAGGAAAACATCCTGCTACAACACCTTCAACGGTACCTTTTGCAGTTACTTCTCCAGTTCCACACTGCTCAAAATTACCTTCTCCAAATCCTCTTCTGATTGCACATTGGTCGCATATCATCAACAGAATATTTTGTTCTTTTGCAACCTTTGACAGCCTTTCTCCAAATTCATTTCCTCTTGCTAAAACGTGTATATTGTCATCAAAAAACATCATGCCAACAACATCAACTCCATGGGATTTTTTTTCTAACTGCGGAAGTATCATTGAACTTAGTTGGAAAGTAGATGCCATGTCATTTCTAAAAATATAATCAATTTTCATTTTAAATTTTTTTGTGTGTTTAAAAAAAAATAGTTAAATTAAACATAAGAATCACAACTTACATAAACTTGTATATGTAGCTTAGTTAACTTTCAAGGAAGTAAATTAAACTTAAATCTAATATTTACAAATAAATAATTATAACTTGACTAAAAAAAGATTCTATTTAGAATAGCGAGCCATATTTTATTTTTCAATTTTTTATTTATTTAAAAGATAAATTTGCCTATGTAGAAATATTTTATTTCTAAAATATTTTTAATTTAAATAAGTAAAAATATATAATAATCAACAACATGTGGAGTTATTTATGAGATTTTTGATTGTATCACTTACTTTTATTTCAATATTCTTTTCTAGTACAGTATTTGGTAAAGGTCATTTGACTTATGGTGTGCTAATGAAAACGTTGTCAAATCCTTTCTGGGGAGCGATGGAAGAGGGAGTTCGAGACGGATCCAAAGAAGCTGGTGTTGCCTATTATTTACAGGCAGTAGAATCTGATCAGGCTGCAGAGCCTCAATTAAACGTTTGCATGACTATGCTTGAGCGAAAACCTGACGTAATGATTACAGCAGCGATCAATTCAACTATTCTTTTGCCCTGCCTCAAAAAAGCAAATGAATCTGGAATCCCTGTAGTAGACCTCGATGGCAATCTTGACCATGATATTGCTAAAAAAGCAGGGGTATCAATTGATTTTACTATTGGATCGGACAATGAGGCTGCTGGCGCTCAAGGAGCAGATTATGTTGCAAAAGTGCTTGGCAGAAATGCTTCAGGACCTGTTTTAGTAATAGAAGGACTTTCTGGAAACATAACTGGTCAAAAGAGGGCACGTGGTTTTGCAAATCGAATCAAAAAAATTGCACCTGGATTGAAAGTTGTAGCATCTCTTCCTGGAGATTGGGACAGAATGAAAGCCGCGAATATTACAAATGATATCCTTACAAGACATCCAAATCTGAAAGCTATTTTTGCAGCTAATGATGGAATGGCTCTTGGAGCTGTTGAAGCTGCTTATTCTGCTGGTAAGGGGAATGATATAATAATTGTAGGTGTAGATGGCAACTCTGATGCTGTAAAATCTATTAAATCGGGTCGTTTAAATGCTTCAGTAGCACAGCTTCCCTATCTTGTAGGTAAACGAGCAGTTATAGGTGCTACAGCATCTTTAAATGGATTGAAAATGGCAAAGTTTCAATTTGTTGACACTTTAGTCCTTACAAAAGATGTTATAGAAAATAATACTCATCCTTTGATGAAATTTGTTAAGTGATAAAATTATTTCTTGGCAGTTAATTAATTTGGCTGCCAAGATAGATTCAAGAAAAAACATCCCCTACCTTTTGCCTCAGTCAAAACAAATTAATTACAAATGTTTCTAAAAAGTATCCGCTTAGAATCACTTTACGTTTTAGGGATTCTCATAGTTACGATGTCTCTTTTATCACCATACTTCCTAAGCATTTCAAACTTTCTAAACATTCTTCTTGCTACTTCAGTTATAGGTATACTCGCAATCGGTTCTACATTCGTAATAAGTTCAGCAGGACTAGATCTGTCTGTTGGGTCTGTTATGGGATTAGCCGGTGTTGCAGGTGCAGTTGTAATGAACCAATTAGAACTTAATTGGATTTTTGGCATTTTAGCTTGCATTATAGCAGGAGGAATAGCAGGTTTTTTCAATGGACAACTTGTTACGAGAGCAAAGATTCCAGCTTTCATAGTAACCCTCGGAATGTTAGGAGTTGCCCGTGGTGCTGCACTTCTTTTATGTGATGGCAAACCAATATATGGCCTTTCTAACGAATTTTTATTTCTTGGCCAAGGACGCCCTTTTGGTATCCCCTTTCCAGTAATAATTTTTATTGTCGTTGCTTTGATAACTCACTATATTTTAGCTTCTACTAAGTTTGGGAAGCATACGTTAGTTATTGGAGATAATCAGATGGCAGCAGTAGCAATGGGAATCAATGTTAACAGACATAAAGTTAAGCTTTATGCATTTTCTGGAGGACTTGCTGGTTTGGCTGGGATGATTTTTACATCACGTGTGAATGCGGGTGATCCGACAGCTGGTCTTAACTATGAACTTACAGCAATCACTGCTGCAATTATAGGAGGGACTAATCTTTTTGGTGGTAAAGGCAGCATTATTGGTACTTTCATAGGAGCACTTATCATGGGTATTCTTCAGAATGGTTTAAATCTTCTTGCCGTTCAATCTTACTATCAAAGAATGGCAATAGGCGCTGTACTTATTCTTGCTGTATGGTTTGATCAAATCAATCGTCAAAAGAATTAATGAGCTTTCTAGAAATCAAAGATTTGTCTAAGAGTTTTGGGAGTGTAAATGTACTTGACCGCGTTACGCTTTCAATAAATAAGGGAAGTGTAATTGGACTTGTGGGAGATAACGGAGCTGGTAAGTCAACTCTCATGAAAATTGTCACAGGAATTCATAAGCCTACCTCTGGAAGTATATTGCTTGAAGAGCGCGAATTAACTAGGATATCAACTTCCGAAATACGTTTATTGGGTATTGAAATGATATACCAAGATCTTGCATTGGCCCGTCAGCAGGATATTTCATCAAATATTTTTCTTGGACGAGAACCAGTGAAAAAATTATTTGGTATAAATTTGGGGCTTGTTGACAAACAAAAAATGGATAAGGACTCCATAAAAATTATTGAAGATCTTGGTGCAAAAGTACCTTCGGTAGAGTATCAGGCAGGACTTTTGTCAGGCGGACAACAGCAAACTATTGCCATTGCAAGAGCTTTGACTTTTTCTCCCAAGTTGGTAATTATGGATGAGCCTACTGCAGCCCTAGCTGTAAAGGAGGTTCAGCATGTATTAGAACTAATACTAAAACTCAAATCTGAAGGGATTTCTGTGATATTAATCAGCCACAGGCTAAACGATATTTTTGAAGTTTGTGATAGAATTTTGGTTCTTCGACAAGGTCAGATAGTCGCAGATGTAATTAAGGCTAAGACTTCAATGAATCAAATTGTTTCTTATATTGTAGGGGCAGAATAGCATGAAAAATCATCTTGGCATACATGCTCTTGTTTGGACGGGTTCCTGGGGTAGCAAAGATATAGATTTTGCAATTGGGAGCTCTGCAAAATTGGGATTTAATGTCATAGAAATTCCACTTTTGAATCCATATAAATTTAATGCTGAATACACTAAGCAGGTTCTTGATTTTAATAAAATAAAAGGCGTAACATCTTTAGGATTATCTGATGAGACTGATATTTCTAGTGAAGACTCGGTAATTCGTGAGAATGGAGCTAAACTGCTTGGTAAAGCCTTAGAAATGACATATCAAATTGGTTCAAAATACATGGGTGGAGTACTATATTCTGCTTTGAAAAAATATGATGCTCCCCCTACCAAAAATGCTTTTCACAATAGTGTCGACATAATTAGGGACTTATGTCATAAGGCCAAAAAAATGGACATAATGATAGGTTTAGAACCTGTAAATAGGTATGAAAGCAATCTAATCAATACAGCATCAAAGGCCTTGGAATTCATTGAACTTGCAGAATGTAATAATTTGTGTGTTCATCTCGATAGTTACCATATGAATATTGAAGAATCTAATTATCGTGACCCCATTCTTCAATGTGGAGAAAAATTAGGTTATTTTCATATTGGTGAAAACCACCGTGGATATTTAGGAAGAGGTCATATTAATTTTGTTGAAATATTTTCAGCAATGAAAGAAATAGATTATCAGGGCACGGTGACATTTGAGTCATTTTCTTCTAGCATAGTCGATCCACATCTTTCAAATGCTCTTGGTGTATGGAGGAATTTATGGGATGATTCTAATGACTTAGCTAAAAATGCTAAATCATATATGGATAGTATAATTTAAACCTCAATATAAAAAAAGATTACCAAACGAAATAGTCCAAAAGAGCTCAAAATAATTTCTGCCAAGTTTATATTTGTTTTTATAACATTTAAGATTTAAAAATTCTTAAGGCTGAAAGGTGTTTGGGGGGAGAAATCTCTCTCCCTGCAAATAAATAATTTTCATTTTCCTTCAAATAAAACCCATTGATTGTTATTTTGGTTGGATTTTAGAGCTGCATCAATAAACTCCATTCCGGCAACTCCATCTTCCAAATCTGGGAATAAAACTCCCTTCGGGAATGACTTCCCTTTTCTAGAAGCATAAACAGCTTGTGCAATTTCTTTGTAAATATTAGCAAATCCTTCTATGTAGCCTTCAGGATGTCCAGATGGAATACGTGTCATTTTTGCGGCAGCACTTGAAAGATTTGCACTCCCACGCCCCAGTATTTGTGGTGATTCCCCTAGGGTTGAAAGTTTAAGATAATTTGGATTTTCTTGCGACCATTCCAAACCAGCTTTACTACCGTAAATTCTTAATCGTAAACCGTTTTCATTACCGGGTGCCACCTGACTTACCCAAAGCATACCTTTTGCGCCTCCGGAAAAACGTAATAAAATGTGTGCGTTATCATAAACATTTCGACCCTCAACAAAGTGTTTTAAATCGGCCAAGATCGCTTTTGGTTTTAAGCCACTGACGAAACAAGAAAGATGAAAAGCATGGGTCCCAATATCACTGAGACAACCACCATTTCCAGCTTGCATAGGGTCTGTACGCCAAACTGCTTGTTTATGACCGCTTTCTTCGAGTTTTTCGGATAACCAATCTTGGGCATATTCAATTTGAATAGTACGTATTTCACCAATCTCACCTTGAGAAATTATTTCACGTGCATGCCTAACCAACGGATATCCGCTATAATTATATGTGACTGCAAAAATTTTTTTAGTTTGCCGGGCAAAATTGGCAAATGAGTATGCCTGTTCAAGTTTTGCAGACAAAGGTTTATCGCAAATAACATGAATTCCAGCTTTCAAAAATAGCTCAGCGATATGCAAATGCAAATGATTTGGCGTAACGATCACAACTGCTTCAATGGTTTCCTCGCGAACAATTTCTTTAGATACCATTTTATTATAATTCTCATAACAACGATCCTCTGAAAGACCAAGAATTGTTCCAAATCTTATGGACCGTTCAGAATCAGAGGAAAATGCTCCGGCGACTAATTCGAAATGATTGTCCATTCGAGCAGCTATTCGATGAACTTCTCCTATAAAAGCACCTTCTCCACCTCCAACCATACCGTATTGAATTTTTTTGATCATTGTAATCAACTTTTTTCAACAGGTTTACTGCGAAGTGAGACCACCGTTTCTAGTTCAGCGCGTTTACAATTTAGCGGAGGTAGTCCTTGTTCCATCAATGTTAGGTCTTCCAAAATATAATCTCCCATTTCCAACAATGCTGAACTAAGTGCACCCGCACGATGTGGAGAAAGCAATACATTTGGGGAACTCCGGATAGGATGGTTTAGGGGTAAAGGCTCATCAGGAAAAACATCAGTAGCAACACGGATTTTTCCTTCATATGTGTAATTAGTAAGTGATTCAAAATCAACTATAGCAGCTCGATTCATAAGCAATAAACAGGCTCCTTTTTGCATCAAATCAAATTTATCCGAATTTAACAAACCTATATTATCATCTGTAACTGCAGCAACTACAAAAACAAAGCGACTATTAGAAAGTACCTCCTCAAGACTTGCTGGAAGTACTCCTTCTCTCAAAAGATAACTTGAAGTCAACCATGGATCAAATACTCGAATGGTGGGTCTAAAGCTTTTAATCAATGAATAAATTGCTTTCCCCAAATCACCAAAACCGATAAATCCAACCTCTGTCCCAGTAATCAACTCACTGTCAGTGTTTCCATCTAAGCCATAAAGTTCTTTGCCGTTTAGAAAATCTCTATGGGCTGTATGGATTCCTCTGGCTAAACTGATCATCATGCCAATTGCTAGTTCTGCGACTGGAACTGCAAAAACCGAAGAAGGAGTCAGAATTTTGATACCTTTAAGATTACAGGCCCGATAATCTATATTAGGTAAAAAATTCCCTTCTACATTAAAAATGGCCTTAAGTTTTTTTGAACGTTCAATAACTGATGTATCTAAATCAGGTTGACCTATGATAAAATCAGCGTCTTCAATTTGTTCACTGTAAAATGAGTGTCGATCTTTGCCTTTAAATTCAATTACGTGATGCGATGAATAGAGAGTTGTTTTTTTACTGTGGGAAAAAATATCTTTGATTTCTCTAGGTTGGGGGTCAAGAATGATTTTACTCATTGTGATATTCAAATTTTATGTTTTTGTAGAAAATGTTTTAATAAGCTAAATCTTATTATACTTTAATGATATATGTAACTTTTTTTAAATTTTATTATGTCTGTTGGAGTTAATAGAGTATTTTTCAGAAAATTTATAGGAGCATTACAATGCCTTGTTCAATGATTTTGTACTCTTGCAAAACAAAACTGTTGATTTTGCAAAAAATTGCACATACACGAAGTGATTAAAAAATTATACGTAAAGTTAATTATTGGGGCAATTTATGCTGATCCTAAGTGGCTTATTAAAGCAAAATCCCTAATGCAAAAAAAAAGCTGGGAAATAGAGCATCAATCTAAGATATTTCCTTTTGACCAAACTGATTACTATTTTTCAGAAATGGGTGAAGGACTTAAGAGATGCTTCCTGAGCATTAAAGGTTTGCAAAATCTTGAATTATCTTCTGATTGGAAGGAAAAAACCATAAATATTGAGGATAAATTGAGCAATAGAGGAAAAAGAAGAATTAATCTTGACCCTGGGTATCTGGATTTGTCACGTGTTGTACTTCTTTCTGAGAAAGAGGGCTCCCATAAAATATATCTGCGTAATGGTGTTTGGGCGGATTTAGTTTTATTGAAAGACAAGGGAGGCTATCGGAATTTTCCCTGGACATTCCCTGACATAAAAAATGGACGCTACGATGATTTTTTTTTGCAACTCCGTGCAGAGTTTAAGAAAGAAAAATCTTTAGGTTGCATTAATGGTTAAAGATTTTCACACTGACTCATTATAAATTAATGGGAATTAATCAAAAAATTGTTGTAGTAGCGGGTCCAACAAGTAGTGGAAAAAGTGAAGTGGCTATTAGTTTGGCGAAGAAGTTCAATGGTGAACTGATTTGTTCTGATTCTATGCAGATTTATCGAAAAATGGATGTGGGTACTGCCAAACCTTCTTTGCAGGATCAGGATTTAATTCCACATCATCAGCTTGACTTAATTAATCCAGATGAAAATTACTCTGCAGGACAGTATGCAAGCGATACTTCAAAAATTATCAAGAATATTCAAGAGCGAGGACGTTTGCCAATACTTGTTGGAGGTACTGGCTTATATTACAGGTCACTTATGTATGGAATCAGCAAAATACCGCCAGTTCCTGAGAGTATTCGTAAGGAAATTGAAGGTTGGCAGCAAAAACAGGGCACAAAATATTGTTTCAAACTGCTGCAGAAAAATGATCCTGAATATGCAGATTTTATTCATCCAAATGATACTTCGAGGATTTTACGCAGCCTTGAAGTTGTGCTTTCGACTGGCAAGTCAATATATTCATATCGATTGGAACAGCCATTTGGTGAAGCAATTTATCAATTTCGTGCAGTTGCGCTTAATTGGGAACGAAGTGAACTTTATCAAAGAATTAATAAACGTACCCTCAGTATGCTTGGTTCAGGATGGCTTGCAGAAGTTGAAATGCTTTTGAACAACTATTCAGCAGAACTTAAACCAATGAAATCTATAGGATACAGGGAAGTTGTTCAATACCTTCAAAATAAACTAAAATGGGAAGTAATGGTTGAAGAAATACAAAAACGTACCCGTCAATTCGCTAAGCGTCAGTTGACATGGTTCCGCAGGGAAGCGAAGATGAATTGGTATCAGCCTGTTGAACAGGATCGAATCTTGACTGATATAAAAGTTTACCTTGAAAATTAGTTGCTTTTTGCAGGAAAATAGCATCTTTAACTAGGCCAATACTAAAAATAAATTAAATAGTAATACTGTGAAAAACTATACTGTAGATCATCAAAACTACCATATTTTCAAAGCTGGTACAGCCACGGATTCCTGTTTTGTTCATTTTCAGTGGGGCAAGTTTGACTTTCGCATTACATTTTCGACCTTTAAAAAAAATGAAAGCCAGATAAAAGAAAATAATATATATTCTTCTCAAGATGGGAGTAAATATGCTTTTATTAAATTTGAAGTTTTGTATCACAATCAATGGTATGAATACATAGAAACGACAGCCCACGGAATGCAGTTTGAGGAGACTCTCTGGCGACGAGATGGGAAAGATTATTACACAGAATTCCCAAGGGATCTACTGAATGTTGCCAAGGGAATATGCGAGCAGGAACTTCAGTTAACTAGAGTTTAAAATTCTTATACTATTTACAATTTAATAAATAATTTAATAGAAAAATATCAATTTACTCATTTATTTTATATAAAAAAATTTAAAATCTTTGATGAAAAGTTTTTCTCAAAACAGTGAAAACGGAAAAAAGGTTTTCATTCAGACCTACGGTTGTCAGATGAATGAATATGACACTGATAAAATGTTTGAAGTTCTAAGGCATGAAAACTATTTCCATACAGACTCTCATGAGGATGCAGATCTGATTATTCTTAATACTTGCTCTATACGTGAAAAAGCAGAGCACAAAGTTTACAGTGAATTGGGGCGTTTAAGAGATCTCAAAACAGCAAATCCAGAATTAAAAATAGGCATAGGTGGTTGTGTTGCTCAGCAGGAAGGAGAAGCAATTTTGAGAAGAGATTCTAATGTCGATTTTGTTTTTGGAACTGACAATTTATTTGAACTACCCCGGATGTTAAGAAAAATATACAAAGGCGAAAAAATCTCTAATATACAGCGTTATGATAGGAAAAGAGTACGTAATTTTATTCCAGAATATACTTTTCAAAAAATTCAGCATTCCCGGATCAGATCTCATTTAACAATAACTAAAGGTTGCAATAATTACTGTTCTTTCTGTATTGTCCCAAATACTAGGGGGTTGGAAGTAAGCCGAGAACCCGATCAAATTATTGCAGAAGCGGAACGTTTGGTTTCAACTGGAACTAGGGAAATATGCCTGCTAGGTCAAAATGTAAATTCTTATATAGCAAATGGTGTGGATTTTGTTGAGCTTTTGCATCTACTGGATAAACTTGAGGGTTTGCAGCGCCTGCGTTTTACCTCTCCACATCCCAAAGATTTTAATGAAAAACTAGCAGATGCAATTGTCTCACTACCCACTCTTTGTGAACATCTTCATCTTCCCCTTCAATCTGGCTCAGATAGAATTCTACGTAGAATGAGACGTTGGTATACAATGGAAACTTATTTTCAAAAAATTTCTATGCTAAGGGAAAGAATTCCAGAATTCTCTCTTTCAACAGATATAATTGTAGGATTCCCTGGCGAAACAGATGAAGAGTTCGAAATGACAATTGAAGGTATTCGAAAAATACGATTTGATTTAATTTACTCATTTAAATATTCACCCCGTCCCGGCACAAAAGCAGCTGATTATCCAGGTCATTTATCTGAAAGTGTTAAATCAGAAAGATTAAAGATCTTGCTGGAAACACAAGAAAAAATAGTAAGTGAAAGATTTCAAGCTTTGGTCGGAACTGAGCAGGAAGTATTAATTGAAGGGACTCATCACCGTAAAAAAAATACTGTAACAGGACGTACTCGGGGCAATCATCCTGTTTCCATAAAAAACTCCACCAAAAAAGCGGGAGATCTAATGATTGTGCTGATCACAAAGGCAAATAAAAATTCTTTAGAAGGAGTACCATCATCTGTAATCCAATCCTTAGGCACAAAATCTCTTGCATAAAGGTTTATTCCTTCTCGGTAATATGGCGGATTTTAGGATTTGGAGCTTTTCGTGGAGATAATTTTCTTTCGCACAAGTCATGGTCACTGTAGTTTATAACTCTTTTTAAAGGAGGATTTTCAGAGATTCGAATGCAGCTATCTCCATGATTTTTCCAAACTGTTCTACTAACACTACATCCTGCCAATTTTAAAACTAATCCTGCTAAAAAAAATGTACTTAACAAAAATTTGCCAACAAATAGGGTCTTTTTTAGATTTGATTGATTGTAAGATAAAAAAAACATGGCAGAACTATTATCCAGTCTGTGTTATCTTTAATGAAAAGTGAATTTGAGTCGAACTATTGCAAATAAATTTGCAAACAAAAATTACTATAATTTTAAATTGCTTTCTTTTATCGAGAGCAATCAGAGTGCCAAATTTAATTTAACTGAAATATTGGATATATTGCTTTGAATCGCATAGGAATAGGAGTATCAAGAGCTTCAAATCCTGAAGCTGCTGTAGCGGAAGTTCTCTATTCAGCAATAAAGGAAGTAAATATTCCTCAAGTTCATTGGGTGATTATTTTTTTTACTTCGGAACATTTTGTTCATGCAGGACGTTTGCACGAATTAATCGAGGAACAGACAAAATGTCAAAGTATTGTGGGCTGCAGTGGTATGGGTGTGATTAGCGGTGAAGGTGAAATAACTCAGGGGCCGGGATTAGTTTTAATGGCGGGCTTTACTCCTGAATTACATATCAAGGCATTAGCTAAGTATCAGGAATTAGAGAACAGTGCTGGAGTTACTCAGCAGATACGTGAAGCGCTGGAAAATTTTGGGGATGAGAATTCACTTTTTTTCTTCTTTCCTGACGTATACCAGCATCAGCCAAATAATTTCATCAACATGTTTAATTACCTAAAAATCAGTCCTTCGGTATATGGGGGAGGGTCTTGCAATGATGGTAGTCAGGAAACATCAATCCAATTTGGTCCAGACATTGTTACTCTTAATGGTGCCGGAGGATTGGCAATGTCGGGAATGAATGAGTATAACGCTGGAGTAACTCAATCTTGTGCCACACTAGGTGAACCGATGTTTGTAACAGAAATTAAGGATGATTTGATACTCTCTCTTGATGGCAATCCTGCACTGGAGGTTTTTACAGAGGTAGCAAAGGAATTTCAGTTTAAGGATATGGAAGAAGCTACACAGCAGTTGCTGCTAAGCTTCCCGCTCAACCCTGAAAAACCTGTATTTACAGGTGAAGGGGCGATGGCTCGACATCTAACAGGAGTAGATGTTGATTCCCAAGGAATAACCACCTCACAAATTGTGTTTCAGGGTGGAGTGGTTTCTTTTGCTTATCGCAACCACAAATCTGCAGAAATTGATATCAGGGCAATGCTTACACGTTTAAAAAATAAAAATAGTAACAAACCAGATTTTGGAATCTATTTTAACTGTTCCTCTCGCGGTGAAGCTCTGTATGGAAGGCCTAATGTAGATACCGAAGCTATTAGAGAAATACTAGGAGAGTTTCCTCTTATTGGTTTTTATGGTGGCTATGAGCTGGCGCAAATGCCTCAGGGAGTTCAGTTATATACTTATACAGGCGTACTAGTACTGGTTTATTTGTAATTTTTTTGAATCTGTCTCAAATTTGTGAAAATTTTGAAATTACTTGATTTTATATAAATAAATTGTTTTTAAACTTTTCAAAAAATCGTTTTTATCAATTCATATTTACAAAGGTGTACAACTTTAAATATTTTTTGAATAGCTGTTCAGAGTTTAAATTCAAGAAAATTGTTCTTATATTAAATTACATTTTAGCAGTTGGAATCATCATTCTAATTTCATCTTGCGGTTACGTAATTGAAGGAAGCAATCCGGTTTTACCCAATGATGCTAAATCGATTGCAGTTCTACCAATCCAAAACAATACATTTAAGGGGGGTTTGGAAACCGACCTGTCAGAGAAGTTAAAAAGTTTGCTTCAAAATAATAGCTCAGTGAAACTACTTCCAGCAGGTCAAGCTGACCTTCAACTGAATGTTACTTTATTAAGTCTAGAATTACCTTCTTCAGGATTAAGCAAAGACCAAGTTTCAAAAGGCATGCAAGCGGTACTTAAAGGGAAGGCAATTCTCAAAGACAGATCTAAAGGTAATACTGTCTGGGGAGAAAAAAAGATTCAGGTAAAAATTGCTGAGTCAGAAGGTAACCAAGTTGAGAATGCTGCAAGTCTGATGCTTTCAGGAAACATTCGTGAATTAATTAATAGATTTGCACAAAATCTTTATGACAGTATCTTTACCAATTTTTAAGTTTTTTTGTCATCAAAATACTACTCACTTATTTTTAATCCTTAAATGGCCAACAAAGAAATTGAAAGAAAGATTGCAGTAATCTTTGGTACTGATGTTGTTGGTTACAGTAAATATATAGAGAAAAATGAGGATCAGTCCTTTAAGAACTTCAGAGTCTGCAAGAAAATACTTGCGGATATTTTCAAGGTACATGACGGTAGAATATTTAATAGTGATGGTGAATGGACTCATTAAGATTGTTACTTTAGAATAACCTTTCTAATTGTTGATGTGAATGTTCTGATTGGGATCACTAGATTAAATTAACATTAATTAATTTTAGAAAAATCTTTCCTGCTTTGGTGAATTATGTATACTGAAGTGTTACTTTATTAATCTTTTTGATACATATTTTTAGAAAATAAAGGTGCGGGCAAAGCAACTGAAAAAAATTAAAGTTCGTTTGGAAGAAATGCAAGCAGAAATTCTGGGAGAGTCTGAAGAAACTGTAAATGCAATGCAGCAAGAGAGTACACTTTTCCCAGATCCTAACGATCGCGCTTCACTTGAAACAGAACACATAAATAATTTACGAATACGTGATCGTGAACGTAAACTTCTTACAAAGGTAGAAGAAGCCCTTGACCGTGTTGAAAAAAAGACTTACGGATATTGTGAGAATTGTGGAGACGAAATTGGTGAGGAAAGATTGCTGATTCGACCTGTGACAACTTTTTGCATAATATGCAAAGAGTCACTGGAAGCTAAAGAGGATAAAATATAAGCGTAGCCTTTAAATTGCGAATTAAGTAAATAATTAAAATAAAGTCTAGCACAAATTAAAAAGGCGAGTCAAATAGATATATGGCTCGCCTTTTTTATTTTTAAGTTTTCTGGATGGAATTTACATCATTCCGCCCATTCCGCCCATTCCGCCCATATCTGGTGCTGGAGGCATACCGGGCGCAGGTTTGTCTTCTGGAATTTCATGTACACCTGCTTCAGTCGTGAGCAGCAAACTGGCCACTGACGCGGCATTCTCCAAAGCTGTTCTGACAACTTTAGTCGGATCAATAATTCCTTCTTTTATCATGTCGACATATTTTTCGGACTGAGCATCAAACCCTTCATTTGTGCTACTAGCCATTACTTTATCAACAATCAAAGCACCTTCTAGTCCCGCGTTGGAAACAATCTGACGCAGTGGTGCCTCAAGTGCCTTTAGAACAATTTCTGCACCAACTTTCTGGTCAGACTGCTTAATTTCCTTAACGGCTTTGGTGACACTTTCTACTGAACGAAGCAAAGCAACACCCCCGCCAGGGACAATCCCTTCCTCAACGGCAGCTCTGGTAGCATGTAAAGCATCCTCTACTCGTGCTTTCTTTTCCTTCATCTCTACCTCGGTTGCAGCACCAACATTTATTACCGCCACACCACCAGCCAATTTCGCTAAACGCTCTTGAAGTTTTTCACGATCATAATCAGATGTAGTGTCTTCAATTTGTGAACGAATTTGGCCTATGCGAGACTTTATGCCTTCACTATCTCCGGAGCCGTCGATAACAGTTGTATTGTCTTTGTCAATTACCACAGACTTTGCCTGACCAAGTTTAGCAAGCGTTAGGTCTTCGAGTTTCATTCCCATATCTTCAGAAACAACTACTCCTCCAGTCAGTATAGCCAGATCTTCCAACATTGCTTTTCGGCGGTCACCAAATCCAGGAGCCTTGACAGCAGCACACTTAAGTGTTCCGCGGATTTTATTAACAACAAGAGTTGCCAGTGCTTCACCTTCAATATCTTCGGCAATTAGTAGGAATGGATTACCTGTCTTTGCGATTTGCTCAATTGCAGGCAAAATATCCTTCATATTACTGACTTTTTTCTCAACCAGAATGATATAAGGGTCTTCAAGGGTAACTTCCATTCTGTCTGAATCAGTAACGAAATAAGGTGAAAGATAGCCCCTATCAAATTGCATTCCTTCAACTACTTCTAGGCTTGTTTCAGCACTTTTTGCCTCTTCAATGGTAATAACGCCGTCTTTTCCAACTTTTTCCATTGACTCTGAAATAATGTCACCTATTGTGGAATCATTATTTGCTGAAATAGTACCCACTTGAGCAATTTCTTTGGAACCTGTTACTGACTTAGAAATATTATGAAGTTGCTTTGTTGCAGCAGTTACTCCCTGTTCTATGCCTCTTTTGAGATCCATGGGGTTTGCTCCAGCAGCAAGGTTACGATGACCCTCAGTAACAATTGCTTGTGCCAATACTGTAGCAGTGGTTGTACCATCACCCGCCACATCAGAAGTTTTGGACGCGACTTCTTTAACCATTTGAGCGCCCATATTTTCTAATTTGTCTTCCAATTCAATTTCTTTTGCAACTGTGACACCGTCTTTGGTAACAAGTGGGGCACCAAAAGACTTGTCTAAAAGAACATTCCTCCCTTTTGGTCCTAGAGTAACCTTAACTGCATTTGAAAGGGCATTAACCCCTTTAAGCAGTTTTTCTCGGTTTTCTGCTGCAAAAATAACTTGTTTTGCCATACCTTTTCTCTAATTGTAATGTTAATGTTTTTGTTTTATTCAATTAAGCCAATACTCCGAGGATGTCGTCTTCACGCATGATCAAGTAATCTTCACCATCGACTTTAACATCTGTTCCTCCATATTTGCTGAACAAAATTTTGTCGCCTTTTTTCAATCCCATTTCTTGAACGGAACCATTATCTAGACGCTTGCCAGGGCCGACTGCGACCACTTCACCTTCTTGAGGCTTTTCCTTGGCGGTATCCGGAATAATTATTCCGGCTGCTGTTGTTTCTTCGGCTTCGACGCGCTTCACTAGCACGCGGTCCTGTAAGGGACGAATCATATTTCTCCTTTTAGGAATAATTTATTTATTTAATTGAGCTTCAGCATCAATACGAGTATGCTGGGCTGTTAAGTGAATCAGTAATTCTACAATATTTATTCACGATTTTATATAAACAAACAATCATATAGCAAAAAATAATTAAAGGCAAGTATAAAATAGCACTCGATGAGGAGTAGTGCTAATCGTTACAATATGTGACTTTTCTTACAAAAAAGATTTACTTTATAAATCTACGTATTTTTATAAAATAAACTAAAATTTTGAAATAAATCTTCTTTAATATGATAAAAAATCAATGGATGAAAAAGTAGATCAGCTACAGATAAGACTAGGGAAACTTGAAAAAATTCGTGAACTGGGGACAGAGCCTTATCCTTACTCTTTTGAGCAAAGCCACACAATTTTAAAGGTAATAGAGCAGGCAGATGAACTAATTGAAAATCAGCAAATAATTACGATTGCTGGACGCATGCTCGCAGTCAGAGGCAAAGGTAAAGCCAGTTTCTGCAACATTCAAAGTCAGCACAAACGCCTGCAAGTATATATCAGACTTGATGTTGTTGGTGAATCTGTATTTGAAATGTTTAAACTCTGTGACATAGGTGACCATTTAGGTGTAGCTGGCTCATTAATGCGTACCAAAACCGGAGAAGTTACTTTAAGGGCAAGTAAAGTTGAATTACTGGCTAAATCTATTCGCCCTTTACCAATTCCAAAAGTTCAGGAAAAGGATGGACAACGTGTTGTTTACGATGAAGTTAAAGACAAAGAATTTCGCTATCGTCAGCGTTATGCAGATCTAATTTTAAATCCACATGTTTCTGAAGTTTTCCAAAAGCGAGCTCTTATTTTTCAGACAATTCGAAACTATTTGCTGGAAGAAGGTTTTTTAGAAGTAGAGACTCCAACCCTTCAATCAGTGTATGGGGGAGCAAATGCCACTCCTTTTGTTACGCATCACAAGGCACTTGATCAACAGTTTTTTCTGCGCATTTCGAATGAACTTTACCTGAAGCGACTAATTGCGGGAGGGTTTGATGCAGTATTTGAATTTGTTAAAGATTTTAGAAATGAAGGTATTGACCGTACTCATAATCCTGAATTTTCTATGTTGGAATTTTATCAGGCATATGTAGATTACAACAAGATCATGTATCATACAGAAAAAATATGTGAACGTTGTGCACTTGCAGTTAATGGGAAAACACAGTTTGAATATGAAGGTAATACTATTGACATGAAAGCCCCTTGGCCTCGTTTAACCATGATGGAAGCCATTAACGAATTAGGCTCAATTTCATTGCACTCAATGAGCGATTCTGATGTGCAGATTTTGCTTAAAAAAAACGGCTGGGAACTTGAAGGAGATTATAATCGTGGATTGGCTACTCAACTTGTGTTTGAAAAAACCTGTGAAGATCAGCTTGTTCAGCCAACCTTTATAACTGACCATCCCAGAGAAACAAGTCCTTTATGCAAGCAAACCCGGCAGAATCCTGAATTAATTGAAAGGTTTGAAGTATTTATCAATGGTTGGGAAATAGCAAATGCTTACTCTGAACTGAATGATCCAGTTATTCAACGCAAATTAATGGAGGAACAGGTCGAACGTGGTAGAGGAGGAGAAAAGGAAACACATCCGCTAGATGAAGATTTTCTTCGTGCAATGGAATATGGAATGCCTCCTATGGGAGGAATTGGATTTGGAATCGATCGAATAGTAATGTTACTTACCGGACAATCCACCATCCGTGACGTTATTTTCTTTCCAACTATGCGTACCGAGTTTTAAGAGGTCAAATGCCAAACACTACTTTTGAAAAATCTGAGAAACGAATTGAAATTCTTTCAGTTTCAGATTTAGATTTTGAAAATTTTTCCGGGCTTCTTCCCGTTATTGCTCAGGAACATGGGTCGGGAAGGATTCTGATGCTAGCCTATGCAAATCTTGAAGCAGTCAGGAAAACACAGGAAACTGGTTATGCACATTACTGGTCAAGGTCTAGGAAAACTCTCTGGAAAAAAGGGGCGACTTCTGGACATGTTCAGCAAATCACAGAAGTTCTTGTGGATTGTGATAAAGATACTCTGCTTTATAAAGTCATACAAACTGGCCCCGCATGTCATACTGGAGCAAAGAGTTGTTTTTACAGAAAATTACATTTTGAAACTATTGAAAATTGATCATGAATTGGGATATCCAAATCAATGAAGAAATAGATTTGCTGCGTGAAACCGTACGTCAGTTTGCAGAAAAAAATATTGCACCCATTGCAGATGATATCGATCGAAATAATCAATTCCCTCAGCATTTATGGACCGAACTCGGGGAACTAGGTCTTCTTGGGATCACTGTCCCTGAAATTTTTGGAGGCTCAGGGATGTCATACTTAGCAAATTTAATTGTGATGGAAGAAATTTCAAGAGCATCTGCATCAGTAGGTTTGTCATATGGAGCTCATTCAAACTTATGCGTAAACCAACTTCTACTTAATGCTAATGATAAGCAAAGGGAAAGATTCCTTTATAAGCTATGCAGTGGTGAATATATAGGAGCATTGGCAATGTCAGAAGCAGGTGCAGGATCTGATGTGGTTGGATCAATGGCATGCCATGCTGAAAAAAGAGGTGATTTCTGGGTTGCAAATGGTACAAAGATGTGGATTACAAATGGTCCTGATGCAGATGTTCTCATAGTATATATGCGTACAGCTCCAAAAGATCAGGGATCAAAGGCAATGACGGCTTTTATCATAGAAAAATCAATGAAAGGATTTTCCACTTCAAAAAAACTGGACAAGCTTGGAATGAGAGGTTCCAACACTTGTGAGCTTGTTTTTGAAGACTGTGAAATCCCACATGAAAATGTAATCCACGAAGTTAATGATGGAGTAAAGGTGCTTATGAGTGGGCTCAATTTTGAGAGAGTTGTGCTTTCCGGAGGACCAATTGGAATCATGCAAGCTGCAATGGATTTGGTTTTGCCTTATTTGCACGAACGCAAACAGTTTGACAGACCAATTGGTACCTTTGAGCTTATGCAGGGTAAAATTGCGGATATGTATACCGCACTTCAGTCTTCTAGAGCCTATTGTTATCGAGTTGCTCAAAATTGTGTTAAAGGCGAAGTTTCTCGCATTGAGACCTCATCCTGCTTGTTATTTGCTTCTGAAAATGCTGTAAAGGTATCCCTAGAGGCAATCCAGGCTCTTGGTGGAAACGGTTATATTAATGATTATCCTGCAGGCAGGCTTCTTCGAGACTCTAAACTTTACGATATAGGCGCAGGAACCAATGAAATTAGAAGAATGCTTATAGGAAGAGAAGTTTTTGACATGTCATTCATACATTGACATTAAAAATAATCTGAATATTTTGAAAAAGACCTTCAATTCATATTAATACCTTTTATAGAAAATTGCGAAAATATTTATGAAATAGTTTTCAAAAATTTTGAGTTATCTCCTTAAATAATTACTTACCATCAACCCTATTGTTGAAATCCATTATTAATTCATCAATTTTTGAAGCAGAGGAAAAGATTTCTCCCCAGTATGTTTCATGTTCATACCATTGCTGGTTTAACTCTTCCATTTCCCTTCCTTGCTGTTCAATCCAGGTAAAATATTTGAGGTTATGAATTCTTTTCTTTTCATAATGAGTAAGTTCAATCATATTTTCAATGCTGGTATCCATGAGTAGCTGAAAGTCCTTGTGAGCATCAATTTCAGTGTATTCACCTCTCTCCATAGTCAGTTCTTCAAGACGTGAACCGTAAAGTTCCATTGAGTCAGTTAGGATTGTCACAACATAATCGTCCTCTGAAAGTTCATAGTACTTTGCGAATTTAATGGCACTAATTATATTTGTTATGCATGAAATACCCATTGAATCTAATTGATCAGCAAATTCAATGTCAACCCCATAATGACTAAGGCATTTTCTGCCAGCAGATTCATTAAAAAGTCTCAACATTCTGATTGCAACCTCGTCATTAACAGCCATCACCATGTCTGTATTTTTGCAGTCATGAATCCAAGGTATATGTTTATCGCCTATACCCTCAATTCGATGATCGCCAAACCCGTTGTTCAACAATGTAGGGCACTGCAATGCCTCAGAAACAGCAAGCTTGGACTTAGGAAATTTTTGTTTAAGATAATATGCAAATGCCATCGATCCAGCTGAACCTGATGCACAGACACCTCCAGCTAATCTGCTGTTAGGTCCCATTTCTAACTTGAAAACTTCTTCTGCTGCAGGCCCTGTTACCATGTAATGCCAAAGTGGATTACCGAACTCTTCAAACTGATTGAAAATCAGGATGTCATCCCTGGTTTTTTTCAACTCAATACATTTGTCAAAAATTTCTTTTACATTACTTTCACTTCCTGGAGTGGTAATTATTTCTCCTGCTATTTTATTCAGCCAATCAAAACGCTCACGTGACATGTTTTCTGGTAAAATAGCTATTGAATCACATCCCATAAGTGAAGAAACATATGCTCCCCCTCTGCAGTAATTACCAGTTGAGGGCCAGACGGCCTTAGTTTCTGAGGGTGAAAATTGTCCTGTAGTAAGATTTGGAACCAGACAACCATATGTTGCTCCAACTTTGTGAGCACCTGTTGGAAACCACTTCCCTATAAGAGCGATTATTTTAGCCTTAACTCCAGATAATTCACTGGGAATAACCATATAATTTACATTTCCAAATCCACCTCCTTTGGAAACAGGTTCATTTTTCCAGGTGATTCTGAACAAATTATTTGGATCAGTTTCCCACAAACTGATTCCTTTTAAATTATCCTTAATTTCATCAGGGACTAATTCAGGATTCTGCATTTGTGAGAACGTGGGAAGTTTGATTTTTCTTTCTCTGCAATGCTGTATATTTTGCTCAATTTTTTCTTCATTTTTTGTAAGGTCAATCATAATTCTCTTTTGAAAGTTAGGAATATAAAAGATGAATATTAATAAAGTTCATCAAGGGAGTTAATGGTTTTTTGGGGCATCACTATATTTTTTGATGCTGAGTTTATATCTTTTAGCCCATTTCCTGTAAGTAGAACTACACAAGTTGAGTTTGAATCAAGGTTTTTTTTCTGTTTTGTAAATCCGGCATATGCTGCGGCCGCTGCAGGCTCTGAAAAAAGTCCACAGCTTGAAGACAAATCTTTTTGAGCAGAGAGAATTTCTTCATCAGTCAATGTTATGCAATGACCACCGTATGATTTAAGATTTTTTAATGCAAGATAGCCATTACTCGGCGTATTGACAGAAATGGAATCTGCGACTGTTTCAGCAGACTGTTCTTGAAATTGCCCAGAAGACATTGCCTTAAAAATTGCTGAGCTTCCAGTTGCCTGAATTGCATGAATTTCTGGCATTCTGGGTATCTTTTTAAACTTTAATAGATCTCTGAACCCTTTATACAATCCTGACAATATTACCCCGTCTCCAACGCTGACGAATACATGATCAGGCACTCTGCCCAGCTGGTTGAATATTTCAATAGAAACAGTTTTCTTTCCCTCAATGGTCATTGGATTGTAAGCAGTGTTTCGATTCATTCCTCCAAATTTTTTTGAATATTGAATTGAAAGCGCAAATGCCTGATCGTAATTTTTCTCTGCAAGTACTAGATCTGCACCGTATTGTAGCGACTGAATCATCTTTGCAGGAGGTGCTGTCTTTGGTAAAAAGAGCTTAACCTTCAGTCCTGCAGCCGCACCAACTCCTGACATTGAAGATCCAGCATTTCCCGTGGAAGCAACTACAACTTCATCTATATCGTTTTTTCTGGCAAATGCAGCCACTAAAAGAGAAGCTCTGTCCTTCAATGATCCTGTAGGATTAAGTCCATCATCTTTAAAATATAGCTCAGAAAAATCATGTTTTTTCATAAGTCTTACTGGATGCCATAGGGGTGTATTACCTACTGGCATCTTTGGAAAAAATTCCCGTTCAATCGGTAAATAATCCAACGGATCATTACTGATAGGGGCCCCATTTAATTCTACTTCCAAGACACCTTTTAAGGGCTCTCCACTTTTTTTCCCAGGTTCGCATTCTGGACATAGCATAAGTTCCGGTGTGATTTCAAAAACGGCTTCACACTGGCTGCATTTGTATTCAAATGTAAGCAAATAATTTTTTTATGGAACAAATTTGTAGGATTTTAAGTATTTTTACTGATTTCAGCTTATAAAATTTGTAGTCAAATAACGAGAAATAAATTAGGAAGATTACTGAATTTTATCAGAAGAATAACTGAATTCAAGTTTTTGTAAAGGAAGTATTTCCTCAAGTTCTTCTATCAATTCAGGTGTGAAATCAACTCTTTCTTCAGGAGTAATCTGAACTGTTGCGGATTCTGAAGTTTGTATTGAAAAAGAAAATATTTTGTCCCCTGCATATTTTTGCAATATATTCCTTAGTAGATTCATAGATTCTTGTTTAAATGTTTCAGGTCCAAATTGTATAAGCATTTTACTTGCTTCTTCTTCCCTAATCTTTGAAAGAGGCCTGATACTATCTGCATATAGGCTTACATCTTCCTCACGGTGATTTACTCTCCCAGTTACCAAAAGGGGTTCATCTCTTTCCAATAAATCACCTGTTTTTTCATATACACTTGCGAAAACAGGGAACTCTATTGTTCCTAACATATCTTCTAGAGTTACAATGGCATATTTTTCGTTGTTTTGGTTGAGACGGACAATATTGTTAACTATAGTACCAATCAATGATATCTTTTCTTTTTCAGGGTGAACACCATCTTTTAATTTTGAGGTTGTTGTAGCCAGAAATTTGATTTCTGAGGAAAAGCTGTCTAATGGATGTCCGGATACGTAAAATCCCAGTGCAGCTTTTTCCTGATTGAGGCGTTCTCTTTTTGGCCAATTTTTGATCTCTGGAAAATTAAGTCTGGTTTCTGTTGCTTTCACATCACTTGAATCTAATAATTCAAACAAAGAAGTTTGTGATTTATCTTCTGCGCGCTGGAACTCTTGGGCCAAGTGAAATGCACTATCCAGTGCTGCTGCTAGCTGTGCTCTATTTTCATGAAGTGAATCAAATGCGCCACATTTAACAAGGGTTTCAAACATTCTCCGATTTACTTCATTCAGATTAACTTTCTTCATGAATTCCATGAAGTCCTTAAGTTCACCGTTTTCATTTCTAACCTTTAAAATAGCATCTACTGCTTTCCCACTAACATTCTTCACGGCGTTCATACCAAATCGAATAACTTCAATTCTTGCCTCCTGACTTAGCCATGAAAAAAATTCAGATGGTGGTCTTAAGTTTGAAGCAGGATTTGCATTGTTAGCAGTTCTTATGTTTATGGAAAATGCAGCTAAAAAATCTTCCTCATGCTCAAAATTTTTATTTTTTAGCTTTTTCATTGATTCAAGTGTTGGCTCCAACCATTCAGAAGTTTTTTCATCCAAAATAGCTCTCTTGACTACAAATTCTCTTTCAAAATGTGCAATAGTTGCTTCGGTAACTCTAAATTCAGCCTTTGCAACTGTAAAATGTTTAGTGCTGTGATTAACATCAGGTGGCAAAACCTTAATACCCATGGTTTTGCATTCATTTATATAATTTATAATATTGTCTTGGTTATTGATTGAACCATTAAATAACGCGGCCATGAGTTGCACAGGATAGTGAGCCTTGAGAAAAGCAGTTTGATAGGAAATTAATCCATATGCAACACTGTGAGATTTGTTAAAGCCATAACCAGAAAAATAGTTTATTGTGTCAAATATTTCATTGGCTTTTTCTTCAGGTGTACTTCTTTGAGGGCACAAATTAACAAAATTTAGGTTTTTAACACAACCTTCAACAAATTTGGTTCGTTGTTCAGCTAATATATCAGGAGACTTTTTGCCAATTGCTCTCCGCAACAAATCTGCCTGACCCAGGGAAAATCCTGCTAAGATCTGTACGCATTGGATAATCTGTTCCTGATAAACAAGTACACCATATGTTTCTCTTAAAATGTCTTCCATGAGTGGGTGTGGATAAACCACTTTTTTACGTCCATGCTTACATTGCACATAGTCTTCCACCATTCCTGAACCTAAAGGTCCAGGACGGTATAGAGCCAAAATAGCTACGATGTCTTCAAAAGATGAGGGTTGCATGCTTGCCACTAAACGCTTCATACCTGAAGATTCAAGTTGGAAAACTCCCACTGTGTTTCCACTGCAGAGCAAATCGAACGTAAGTCTGTCATCCATCTTTATACTGGTTATATCAATATTAGCTGAATCGGGACGGCTTTTTTTTATTAAATCAACTGTATTGTCAATTGTGGATAGGTTCTGCAAACCAAGGAAATCAAACTTTACCGCTCCTTGGTCTTCAGCGTATTTCATTGGATACATTGATTGTAATGTCCCATCCTTACCGGTACATACAGGCATGACATCACGAATATCCTTGTCCATGATGATAACTCCTGCTGCATGGGTTCCAAGATGAGTATTCAAATCCTCAAGTTGTCTGCTGAATGTAATCAGTTTTTTTTCATTATCACTACCCTCTTCTGCAAGAGATGACAATTCAATAACTTTTCCCAGAGCATCATCAAGTGTTATATTCAAATCATTTGGAATTAATTTTGCGATTTTGTCTGCCTGAGAATATGGAAAATCCAAAACTCTTGCTACGCCCCTAACAACTGCTTTCGCTTTAAGCGATCCAAAGGTTGAAATCTGGCATACATTTTTTTCACCATAAATTTGGCGTACATGTTCGATTACCTTGTCTCTGCCATCTACATCAAAATCAATGTCAAAGTCTGGAAGACTAACACGGTAAGGATTTAGAAAACGTTCAAAAAGAAGTCCGTATCGCAAAGGATCTATATCGGTAATCAAAAGCGCGTATGCCACAAGTGAACCTGCTCCTGAACCTCGACCTGGCCCCACTGAGATCCCGTTTTCCTTAGACCATTTTATAAATTCTGAAACAATCAAAAAATAACCAGGGAACTCCATCTGAACTATGACTTCAAGCTCAAAATTTAAACGTTCATCATACTGCTTGCGAAATTCTTCAAATGAACATTCCGGTGTGTAGAGTTTAAAAAGTTTCTTCAGTCGGTTTTCAAGTCCCGCAGTTGACTCATTGCGAAGCTTCAAGTCAAGCGTTTCATTCTCTTTAGTAGAGATTTGCGGAAGGAAAATTTTATTGTTTTCTAACGACAAATCACACTGTTCAGCAATTTTACTTGCATTATCTAAAGCAATCAGTGGAAGTTCAGCAAATGCGGATAGCATTTCATCAGGACTTTTTAAATATCTTTGGTTTCCTTGCATTTGAGGTATACCCTCATCGGTCACTCTGAGCTGCAATCCCATCAGCCATAGAATATATTGTGCTTCAGCTTCTTCCTTAGAGAGATAGAAACAATCGTTTGTGCCTGCTACTGGAATATCCAATTCATCTCCAATCATGATTAACTGTTCATTCAGCGATTTTTGGTCTGGGAGCCCCGTATTTTGAAGTTCAATATAATACCGGTCAGTAAAATGATCTTTGTACCAGATAGCAGTTTGGCGTGCCTCATCTATGCGTCCGTTAGAAATTAATCGATTAATTTGACTATTCATTCCACCACTGAGTGCAATCAAACCTTCATTATATTTTTCAAGTAATTGATAGTTTATGCAGGGTGTTCCATTAACTTTCCCCTCTGTATAACTCAAGCTAAGCATGAAACTTAGGTTTTGATACCCCATACGATTGAGACATAGTAACTGGATCTGGCTCGGTGAGAATTTTTTTCTTCCATAGTTGTTCAGCTCCAGCTGAGTTTCTTCCTCTTCAGCGACTGATGCACCTACACCGATTATAGGCTTCAGGTTTTCCGCTTTCATAGTATGATAGAATTCTATTGCACCAAACATATTGCCATGATCAGTTATGGCACATGACTCATAACCTTTTTCCTTAAGGGCTGCTGCTAGATCTTTAATTCTTATCGCTCCCTCAAGGAGTGAATATTGTGTGTGGAGATGAAGGTGGGTAAACATTTTTAAATAGATTTATATTAATATCTAGAACTGAATGAATACTACAGTATATTATTTTTTCGGGCAAGAATTTATGGCATTCAACAATTTTAATTTTTTTAAATGCTTAATTTGTCATCGATGTCAGCAAATTCTATTAAAAGCAATTGTGTCCTGAAAAAATCTCACAATAAAAAGTTGTTAAATTAGCTTTCATGAGTTACGCTGTGCGGCAGTTTAAGTCTAATTATTTTTGTAGAATTTTTTTATTACAAAATGAATTTAACATAGAAAGATTTGATGATGCGTAATTATTATCGTCCTGAGAATCTTAATGACGGACTTGTTGCCTTGAGTGAAAATTCATGGACTATGTTGGCTGGAGGAACTGACTTCTATCCTGCAAGAGTTGGTAAACATATAAAAGAAAAAGTTTTGGATTTGACGGGTATTAAAGAATTACGCTCAATCAAGGAGACTAAGGATCAGATATATATAGGTGCACTGACAACTTGGACTGATATCTTCAAAGCAAATCTTCCTGAGGCATTTGAGGGTTTAAGAAAAGCTTCGAAGACAATAGGAGGAGTTCAAACCCAGAACGCTGGGACAATTTGTGGTAATGTATGTAATGCCTCTCCAGCAGCTGACAGTATCCCAAATTTATTGGCTCTTGAGGCAAAAGTACAATTGATGTCCGTTAAGGAAACAAGGATTCTTCCACTAGAAAAATTTATTCTTGGTAATAGAAAAATTGCAAGGAAGGATAATGAACTTGTGACAGGACTTATAATTCCTTTTCCCAGTAAAGAGGCAAGAGGGAATTTTGAGAAATTGGGATCGAGGGCATTTTTAGTAATTTCAATAGCCATGGTAGGAGTGGTTGTTGATTTTAATGAATCCAGAGAAATAGAGAATTTGAATGTTGCAGTTGGTTCCTGCTCAGCTGTATCAAAGAGACTATACTTACTGGAGGAGGAAGCAATAGGACAAAAATTACAGGATATAGAAATCAAACCATTACATCTTGAAAACTTGGAGCCTATTAATGATATTCGAGGAACTGCAGCCTACCGTATTGCTGTAATATCTGAATTGGTTTTGCGTGCGATAAAAGGAGTTTAGTAATCCATGAATAAAAAAGATAAATCTAGTGTAACATTTAATTTGAACGGCGCACCTAGAACAGTATTTTCAAGTCAGATAAGAAGGTTTTCTGATGTATTGCGTGAAGACCTAGGACTTAAAGGAACCAAGGTTGGGTGTGATGCAGGAGATTGTGGTGCTTGCACAATTCTTATAAATGGTGAGCAGCGTTATGCCTGTTTAACTGCAACAGGTCAGCTTGATGGGTGTGATGTTACAACTGTTGAGGGACTTTCTAAAAACGGCGAGCTGACTTCACTTCAACACTCATTTTGGGCAGAAGGAGCTGCTCAGTGTGGGATTTGTACTCCAGGAATGCTAATGGCAGCTCAGTCTTTACTTAATCAGGTCCCACATCCATCTGAAGACCAAGTACTGGATGCACTCAGCGGAGTATTATGCCGCTGTACGGGATATTCGAAAATTATTAAAGCTGTGATAAATTCGACACAAAAACCAACTCCTATATCTTATCCAGAAGTTGGAAATGCTGTAGGATCAAGAATGGTAAAAGTAGATGGTTACGAAAAACTAACTGGAGAAGAAATTTTTGCAGCAGACAAAGCCCCAGAGAATTCCCTTTGGCTCCGAGCAATTCGTTCGCCGCATGCTCGTGCTAGATTTTCACTCAAGAATCCAGAAAAAGCAATGAATAAATACTCTGGTCTTGTCAAGGTGCTTACAGCAGAAGATGTTCCCGGTAATAATGGTTTTGGAATATATCCACATATCAAAGATCAGCCTGTATTAGCACAAGATAATGTTCGTTTTAGGGGGGAAGCAATTGCTGCACTGATTGGTGATCGTGAAAGTGTTGAATCAGTAACTGAAGAAGACTTGAACTTAACATGGCAGCCATTTGAAGCAGTACGCGGTTTGGAAAGTGCTATTGCTGCGAATTTAGATCCTGTTCAGTCGGGATTCCCTGATAACACCTTGTCCAGAGGTTTTGTAAAAAAATGTGAGGTAGAAAAAGGATTTTCAGAGTCACACAAGATTGTGGAAGGAATATGGACTACATCCGCAATTGAGCATGGCTATATAGAACCTGAGGCTGGGTTCGCAAACAGAATTGGTGATAATATCGAAATTTTTGTTTGTACACAAACACCTTATATGGACCAGTCTGAGGTAGCACAGGTACTCGGTATTGATAAAAATCAGGTTCGCATTATTCCCTCAGCAGTAGGTGGTGGTTTTGGGGGGAAACTCGATATTTCTGTTCATCCTTTGATCGCAGTTGCTGCCTGGGTTCTTAATCACCCGGTGAGATGTGTATACACTCGCCCTGAGTCTCTTGCGTCGACCACAAAAAGACATCCTGTGAGAATTCGAGCCAAAGCTGGTTGCAGCAAGGATGGGAAATTGACTGCCTTTGAATTTCATGGAGATTTTAATACCGGAGCTTATGCCTCATGGGGACCTACGGTAGCGGACAGGGTTCCTATTCACTGTACTGGACCATATTTTGTACCAAATATGCTTTCTGAAACTAGAGCATTGTTCACAAACGAATCACCTTCCGGAGCTTTCCGCGGTTTTGGAACTCCACAGGCTGCAATTGCTCATGAGGCATTAATGGATACTCTTGCAGAAAAAATATGTATGGACCCTCTGGAGTTCAGGATCAAGAATGCCCTTAGAAAAGGAGATCGTACAAATACTGGACAATTGCTTGAAAACAGTGTTGGCCAAACAGACTGCCTCGAGTCACTAAAAAGTCGTTGGGTTAAATGGCGTAAGTCAGCAGAAGAATATAATAAAAAATCTGCTGTGATTAAAAGAGGTGTGGGTAGTGGAAGTGTCTGGTATGGATGTGGTAATACTTCAATGTCAAATCCATCCACTATTCAGGTTGGAATTAGTAAAAAAGGTAAAGTTACTCTGTACAATGGGGCAATGGATATTGGACAGGGGGCAAATACAGTCATGGTTCAAATATGTGCTGACGCCCTAGGCATTCCTGCATCTCAGTTTGACATTGTGATGGGAGATACAAACCTGACCGCTGATGCTGGTAAAACATCTGCTTCCAGACAAACTTTCGTTTCAGGAAAAGCCTCTCAGTTAGCTGGGGAGAGATTAAGAGCAAAAATTATACATCTTGCTGAAGTTTCTGATAAGGCTTCCATTCACATTGAAGGAGAAAAATTAACTGCAAAGGATGAAACAGGGGAGCATCTAATTATTCTATCAGATATAATACCTCATGAAAATGGTGATGTACTAACAGGTGAAGGAACATTTGATCCTCCTACCACACCTTTGGATGAAAACGGACAAGGCAGTCCTTATGCGACATATGGCTTTGGAGCTCAGATAGCTGAGGTTGAAGTTGATACATCATTGGGCACTACAAAAGTACTCAGAATTGCTGCAGCTCATGACGTTGGAAAGATAATTAATCCTACACAGGTTGAGGGACAGATACATGGAGGTATAGCACAAGGACTTGGATTGGCTCTAATGGAAGAATATATCCAAGAGGTTAGTGAAAATCTGCATGATTACCTTATGCCGACAGTCGGAGATATGCCAAGTATTGAAGTAATATTGATTGAAGATTCTGAACCATTGGGTCCTTACGGGGCTAAAGGTATTGGTGAGCATGCCCTGATTCCAACAGCTCCTGCAATCATAGGTGGTATTAAACATGCTACAGGTATTGTAATTAACCATTTGCCTGCCACACCCGATAGAGTATTTTCAGCAATTCAGAAAGCTGGTCACAAAAATACTAACTCTTGATTCAATAAAATACTAATAAGGTAAATCTGAATTGCAGGAGATGATAAAATTACTAAAATTTCTCCGCTTTCACATTTCAAAAAATACAGTAATAAATGAGTAATTCCAAAAAAATAATTTCATCAGACGCAAAAGTTAGTTGTGATGCATGCCCAATTCTATGCAGAATAAGTCCAGGGAAAACGGGATCATGCGATCGTTATGGAAACATTAACGGGAAACTGCAAAGGATGGATCCGATAATTCTGACCCAAAGAGCTGTTGATCAGAATCAGGCTCTTGTCACATTCGGGGAAAAGCTTCAAAAATGGGATGGTACTGTACTTAACTCAGACTCAATTTTTCCTACTGCAGTAGGAGTTGGGACAACATATCCGGATTATAAACCCGCACCCTTCATAATCAGCAGTAAACACCAAAATGTTGATATGGTAACTGTGGTCACAGAAGGTATTTTCAGTTTCTGTAGTTTTAAAGTCAAAATTGATACTGATAGGTACATTGGTCCTGAACAGGCTTCGGTACGAAGTGATGGGGAAGAGGTTGGTCATGTAATTACCGCAGAATATGGTTCACAGATGCTTTCTCTTGGAGGAGTTCATCATCTTACAGGAGGTAGCAAAAAGGAAGGTCGGGTCACATGCGAAATGATGATGGATTTAGGCAACAGGAAGGCTGTAGAACTTGAAGTAGATAATGGATCAAAACTAGTTATCAAAGCAGGGACTGCCCCCATAATTGACGGTAATCAGGAAGAGAGAATGCGTGTTGGCTGTGGCTCTGCGGCAATTGGTATATTTGCCCAACAATGGTTTGGACACGTGGATGAGGTTATAGTGGTGGATGAACATATCACTGGAATGCTTTCTGAACATCAGGCAGGTCGGTATTTAGGTATGGAACCTTCTGGGATACGAGTTCGCGGACGACGATCTACTCCAGGAAGATATTTTCAGGTTGCAAATCCAGGACATGGGTGGGGAGGAACTGATGTTTCCGATCCTCTGGAAATCATAGACAGCATAAAAGACGGTACCGCATATCCGGGATTGAGACTGTTAATGGTGGGAACAACCGGAGAAGATGCGGCATATTATGTGTTAGACGAGAATTTGAAACCATGTGAGGAAACCATTCCAAAAGTACTTCAAAAAGTGGTTGATCGTATTGGTGAAAACTGCGAACCCTCTATTGCGAGTGTTCTTTTCATGGCCGGAGCAGGAGGCAGTTTGAGAGCAGGAGTTACTGAAAACCCTGTACACCTTACACGCTCTGTGCGTGCCCTCCTTACACGTACGACTTGTGGGGGAGCACCTGTATATGTTTGGCCTGGAGGAGGAATCACTGTAATGGTAGATGTTACAAAAATGCCTGAAAACTCATTCGGAAGTGTACCCACTCCGGCTATTGTTGCGCCAATTGAATTTACTATGAAGCTTGATGATTATAAGAATTTGGGAGGACATATGGATAATTTAAAAAAAATGGAAGATATCACTCAGCAGATGGAAGTAAGAATCTCTGAGTGGAATGAAGAAAATCCATGGCCTTTTTCCAAAAATTAAGAAAATAAAAGGTAGTTTGAAGCAGTATTATAAAAAATTTTCAGATTTTCAATGCCAAATAATGCCACAAGAAAATCGCTTGTATTTACATCATGGACCAATAGATATAATTGCACATGTCGATGGGCCTGAGAAAATAAGAAGCGATCTATATAAATGTGCAAAAAAACGATTCAGCACGGTTCTTGAAGAGTTGGTTTCAGAGCTGGATTTATTGAAGCTTCCATGGAGTGAAGTTTATCCGGAGCCTCAAGGGAGAATTGCACGTAAAATGTTTAATGCTGTTCGTGGCACAGGGGCATTTATCACCCCGATGGCTGCTGTTGCAGGTGCTGTGTCAGAAGAAATTCTAGAAAATATGTTGAATCAGGCAAAATCCAATGTTTCGTGTATGGAAAAAATACGTAGGATGTTTGTCAATAATGGAGGAGATATTTCGTTCTGGTTGAACCATGGGTCTGCATTTACAATTGGAGTTGTTGAAAATCCTATAAGGCCTGAGTTGAATACAAAAGTCTGCCTGCCTTATGAAAGTCCTGTTCGTGGTTTGGCAACATCTGGTTGGAGAGGACGATCCCAAAGCTTGGGGATAGCGGACGCGGTCACTGTACTGTCATCTTCCTCAGCTTTCGCAGATGCAGCTGCAACTCTGATTGCAAATAATGTTAATATTGAACATCCTGGAATAATAAGAAGACCTGCTTGCGAGGTTAAAGACGACTCAGATCTTGGTATGTATCCAGTCACTGTGAATGTACCCTTTCTTCACGAAAAAGAAGTTTCTAATGCACTTCAAAAAGGAGCAGAATCCGCTAAAGCACTGATTAAGGAAAATAAAATTCAGTCAGCATATCTTTCTATGCAGGAACAGACCCTTGTTATCGAAAAATCTTAAACTGAAATAAAAAATGAATGCACTAATAAAAGTCAGGAAAATAGTCTCCCATGTAGAAAATATCTACCATGAAGGAGGTCAGCCACGTAAAGAAGCGATTAAAAAAGGTGCAATTATGATTGTGCTTGAAAATCCCTATGCAGGAGATTTTGTTGATGAGATAACTCCAATGATGGATGCTCTGAAGCCTATCGGGTTGGATGCTGCAGGTAAATTGATCGAAATGCTTGGAGGACCAGACAAAATCCAGAGTTACGGCAAAGGTTCAATTGTAGGTGAAGCTGGGGAACTTGAACACGGAGCTCTCTGGCATGTCCCTGGAGGTTATGCTATGAGGGAAGCTCTTGGTGGAGCATTGGCAATTGTTCCTTCAGCCAAGAAAATAGGAGGTATTGGCTCAAGACTTGACATCCCAATTACTCATATCAATGCTTCTTACGTACGAAGTCATTTTGATGCAATGGAAGTGTATGTGCAAGATGCGCCAAGAGCTAATGAAATTGTGTTCGGCTTGGTTATGACAACAGGCGGACGCATACATTCTAGAGTTGGGGGTCTGCAATCAGATCAGATTTCAGCTAATGACGGTCTGCGCTGAAGTATAAAAAATGCAATTTGTTAAGTTTTTTGAAAGTTAATTTTATAAATAATGAAATACCCTTACTCAAATTTAATGTATCTTCTTAACACCAATAATATAAATTAGACTATAAAAGTTATTTACCTCTTAATTTTTTAGTGGCATTATCGTCAATCACTCCAGCTGAAGAAAGAACAACACCAAAGAGATCCTGCGCCTGCCGAATTGTATAGTAACCTCGCTTTACATCCTTCTGAACTAGCTCAGGATTCCGCTTTAAAGCACTTTCATATCCTCCTCCTCCCGGTGTTGATACGCATATTCTGTCACCTGCCTGAACATAAATGTTTTGATCTTTGGAAAGGTGTGGAGGAACATACTTTTTTCCATTATGTTCAATTTGTATTTTGTTTACCTCACCGTCTTTACCTCCCAATACCCCTTGAGGACCAAATCGGCCGTGATCCATAACCATGGAAACCTTGGCGTTTCCTCTCCGTAATCTTATTTTGTAATTTATGCCAAAGCCTCCCCGTGATTTCCCTGCCCCTCCTGAACTCTCGTGTAAAGAATACTCTTCAAATAGGACTGGATAGTACTGTTCCATTACTTCAACTGGAGTTGTTTTTGATATACCAATAGTGGAACAACCGTTGGATAAACCGTCTGTTGAATAATTCCCACCATATCCTCCACCACTAATTACGTACATTACATAATTTTTTTCACGAATCGGATCATATCCCCCAACGCACAGATTACCGCTGGTGCCTGCAGGTGCAGCAAAAAGCTTTTGCGGTATGGCCTTTACCAATGCGCTGAAGACTGCTTCCGCAATGCGTTGACTTACTTCTGCCGCGCAGCCTGAGACAGGACGTGGATATTTTGCGTATAAAAATGTTCCTTCAGGTTCTTTTATGTGTAGAGGGTCAAATGTTCCAGCATTGATGGGCACATCTGGGAAAATATGTTTAATAGCAAGATAGACAGATGATTTGGTAGTAGCAATGACACTGTTCATTGGCCCAAGACATGGTGGACTCGAACCGGACATATCAAAATATAATTCTGTATCCTGCTTATGAACTTTCATGTCTATACATAGAGGCTCATCAATTACCCCATCAGAGTCTACAAATGCATTCCCCTGGTACTTTCCATCAGGAATCTCCTTGATTTTTGCTCTCATTTGTTGTGCCGCTCTGCTTCTAAGTTCTTGTATTGCAGAATTGACGGTTTGTTTCCCATATCTGTCAATCAGCTCAGTGAAGCGTTTTGCCCCTGAGCTAAGTGCCGCTGCTTGTGCCTTGATGTCACCAATGCGCTGGTCTGCAATTCGAATATTTGAGAGAACAATTGAAAGAATTTCCTCATCCATTATTCCTTCCTTGTATAGCTTTACCGGTGGGAGTCTTAGTCCTTCCTGCTCAACTTCTGTAGCATTTGCTGAAAAACCTCCTGGGACTGAACCTCCTGTGTCGGGCCAATGCCCAGTATTTGCTAGCCAGGCAAACAGTTCTCCATCATAAAAAAACGGTTTCACAAATCGCACGTCCATAAGATGTGTACCTCCTAAATAAGGGTCATTTACAATGTACACATCGCCTTCCTTAAGATTTTTTGCTCTTTCAATCACGCATCTTGTGCCAAACTGCATTGTACCTACAAAGACCGGCAACCCTAACTCGCCCTGAGAAATAAGCTCCCCGTTGTCTTTATGATAAATCCCATCAGATCGGTCTAGTGCTTCAGAAATTACAGGGCTGAATGCTGAACGAACAAAGGCAAGGTCCATTTCATTGCAGACCTGCTGTAAGCCACTTTGAATCACCGTCAAAGTAATGGGGTCTAATTTATCTGCAGTCATATTATTTTAAATTTAGTAAAGTAAAAAAATATTTCATATAGTCCCATCGCTGAATTATAACGAAATAATCAAGTTACCTGATTCATCAACTTCAACATGATTTTCAGGTTCCACAACAGTTGTTGTGTCTAACTGCTCAATTACCGCAGGTCCTCTGAATTTAATTTTAGGTGGAAGAAACTCTCTGTTGTAAATTGGGGTATCATGCCAGCCAGAATCAAACCATACAGGACGACTATTTATTATACATTCACTCAGCTTTTTTTTGTGTTTTTCTTGATTAATTAGTGTCTTTAATGGAACAGGTTTTCGACGTCCGATTACAGAGGTGTTAAGATTTACAAGAACCGCCCTGATTTCTGGAAGTTCCACATTAAAACGTTTTAAATATGCTTTTTCAAATAACAACTGCAGGTCATTTCTGCTTACACTGGGGTCCTGTATTGGGAAATTAAGGATATGAGTTTGACCTTGGAACTGCATGTCAACCTGATGAATGATAACGATTTCATTTATGTCTATACCTTCTGATGCAATCATCTCTTTTCCTGCTTTGATTTGCGATATAAAAATTTCATTTACTTGATTCATATTTGCATGCGCTAAAGGTACGTTGATAGAATTGACATAATCATGTCTAACATCGGCAACCACGCATCCTACAGCATTAGTGATCCCCGGTCTCATAGGTACCAGAATTTTAGGAATTCCGAGTTCAGCGGCTAGAGACACTGCATGCAGTGGACCAGCACCTCCGAATGCAAAGAGTACAAAATCTCGTGGATCATAACCTCTTGCAAGAGAAACCAAACGGAGGGCTCCAGCCATATTCATGTTTGCAATCCTGATAATCGCAGAAGCAGTTTCCTCCATACCCTTAAATCCTAGATCTCTTCCTACATCATCTATTACTTTGTTTTGCACTGTTTCAATTGATACTGGATTTTCTACTGAAAGCAGTGACTCTGGATTCAATCGCCCAAGAATCAAATTTGCATCAGTTATGGTAGGTTTGGTACCCCCTCGACCGTAACAAATTGGTCCAGGCTGAGCACCAGCACTTTCAGGTCCAACCTGAAGCAAACCAGCAGTATTTACCCATGCTAGGCTGCCTCCTCCCGCTCCGATGGTGTGAACATCAACCATTGGTACATGAATTGGCATAGCGTATTCAATCTCAAGTTCTGAAGTAACTTGAGGGATTCCATCTACTATCAACCCTACATCACAACTTGTTCCCCCCATATCATAAGTAACAACATGACCAAATCCACACTGCGTTGAGGTATAAGCCGCAGCCATAACTCCTGATGCAGGTCCTGACATCACGGTTTTTACTGCTTCATCTGAAACGATACTTGATGATACCGTACCGCCATTACCTTGCATTACGAGCAGGTCCTTGGAATATTTATTTTCTTTCAACTGTTGTTGTAGCCTTTGAATGTAATTATGCAAAACAGGTTGAATTGAAGCATTAATTGCCGCAGTAGTTCCTCGTTCATACTCTCGAAATTCAGTAACAAGTTCACTCCCACGGGTAATAAATGAATTTGGCCATAAATCTTTCGCGATTTCTGAAGCGATTCGTTCATGGATATCATTTTTGTATGAATGCAGAAAATGAATTATTAATGACTCTATTCCATTTTCTATAAGCTGTTTGATAGCTTTTGTTACATCATTTTTATTAATTCGTTCTATAATTTCTCCGTCGCTGTCAATACGTTCCTTAACTTCTAGTCTAAATTCTCTTGGAATTATGCATTCAAAAACACCTGTCATTCCATATGGTTTTGGTCTAGTACGACGTCCTAATTCCAATACGTCACGAAAACCCTTGGTTGTAATCAGGCCGACACGACTTATTTTTCGTTCTAGCAGTGCATTTGTTGTAACGGTAGTTCCATGAATTAATGTTTCTACAGATGGCAGATTTGTTTCAGAAGTTTCAAGTGCCTTCATTACACCAAATGACTGATTTTCAGGGGTACTCAAAACTTTGGCAATTCTTACAGTTTCTGAATTTACGTCGAATGAGATGAGGTCAGTGAATGTTCCTCCTACATCTACTCCGATAATATGGGTCATATTTATATTGTTTTTTTGAAAAATATTTTATCTGTTTATAAATTATTATCTACGTCAGTTTTGAAAAATTAGATTAGCATATAATCTAGCTAATCATCAGTATCACAGTAAATCTCAATTTGCACTCTTACTTGTCTTCAGCATAATTTTTTTTTGATTAAAATGTCAGTTCTTTAGTCAATAACTAATGTATCAGACTGCCACAGGAGTTGAAAGCAGCCATAATCCAAAAACCGTATAACCTATCATAAGCATTGTAGTTGGAATTTGCATCAGGACAGAATTTTGTACATTTTTGGAGTCATGAATCTGAAGCAAATATGCAACTATTACTGCAGCAACGTGAGCTAGGACTATTGCAGAAATTTGTAAGAACCAAATCGTTACTACGGATTCAAAATCCGAAAGAAAGGATGCAGTTACGTTCCATTCTGATGTGCCAAAAAGATTCCAACCCAGACTGAAAGGATCAGAAAGAGCAATTAGTGCATATTGAATATCGACTAGGAACGCTGGTAAATAATGAGCAAAATGGTAACCGAATGCGATAGGAATCAGTGAGAAAATAAAACTACCAGAAGGTTTTGAATTGGGATTCAAGAAGCTGGAAATTATATGTGTAAAGTAATAAGCAATTGAGAAAACAAGAAATGTTAAAAAAAGACCTATTGTATTCGTTGGAACCATATATGTCTTGCCGGGAAATTCGAGTGGGTTTATTCCGTTGATTGAAAGCCACCAAAATGTCCTTGATAAGCCGTCGAATGAAACTGTTGAAAGTACCAGTAGTATAAAAGCTGTACCACTGATAGGTAAAAGTTCTGATCTTAGTAATCCTGAACATGGTATTCTTATTGAAATTATACTTGAACTGAAGGTATTTCTTTCTTTTGCTGGTATTAAGTAAATCGGTGAGAGCCATGCCACCATGCGGAAAAAAACGGTAAAGGGCTCACAGGTGTTTAGCCATTGTTTACTTCCGAAAATCAGTATCCCAGCAACTGTGATAATTAGATAAACAACTATGATCCTTGCAAGTGTAACTGGATCCATTGGTGAAGGATGAACCAGTTCTAGCCACGCATAAAGGAAGAATAATATTACTGCTGGCCAGTAAGATAGTTTTTTGAGACTCAGGCGCCCAAATTCTGAATTTAAATTTATTCTAGGGAAATATGAAATAAGTTTCCCCAAGGCAGGCCATGGGCTGATAAAGTTCCAGAAATTGCCAAATAATGCAGTGGCCATTGTCAGTCCTATCCACCAGATGATCCAAGTAGTTAACGGTAAAAGGTTCTGCATTGGATCACTGTTTCCTTTAAATCCTATCCATATTAGGCTAAACATTGTTGTTAATGACAAGAAACTTAGCAATGAAACTGAATTAATCTGAGCCTCAGGCGGGTCAAGTTTTATGTTTTTACCAATATCTGTTTTCCCTGCAACAATAATCATAAATATGAAGGTTAAAGCAACAACTGCTGCACCACCCCCAATGTATAAATCTGTTGGTAGCAGCATCACATGTCCACGCTGGCCTGCATGAGCAAAAACAAATTTGGGCAGGATGAAAACTAAGACTGATAACTGAAATTTTTTGCAGGAAATATTATTTGTTCTTGTATTTTTATTTAAAGGACTGACTTCCAGCATCTTTTTGAGATTTTACTCCGACATACTTTTCGAGTGGTTCGGGATTATCATTAAGTTGCTCTGGCGTTGTTTCTTCTTTGAGTGTGCCATTTTCAATAAAAACAATCCTGTCTGAAATTCGTAAAGTTCCTTCTATCTTCTGTTCAACCAGCAGCACACTAACATTCTCAGATTTAAGTTTTTCTACAATATCAAATATAGTCTCAATCAATTTTGGCATGAGACCTTCACTTGGTTCGTCCATCAAAATATATCTGGGCTTAAGACATAATGCTCTTGCGGTAGCAAGCATTTGTTGTTCTCCGCCACTTAATGTTCCAGATTTTTGCTTAAGTCGCGTTTTCAGGACAGGAAAAAGAGAAAGTGCCCAGTCCAGCACATCATTATTGCTATTACGGGTATAAAGTCCCATTTTCAAATTCTCTTCTACTGTTAATTGAGGAAATAAACGCCTTCCCTGCGGGATGTATCCAATACCGCATTCAGGTATTTCATGTGCAAGCTTTTTGCTCAAGACAACATCATCAAGCCTAATAGTACCTTCATCTATTTTTATAAGCCCCATGATACTTTTCAAAAGTGTTGATTTACCGGCTCCGTTTCTTCCCAACAGTCCTAGAACTTCGCCTTCTTTAATATTCATTGATATATCGCTCAGAACTCGCACTTGATCATAACTGCTTGAAATTCTATCAATTATCAGCATCAGTTCCCCAGATATAAATCTTGTACCTCATGGTTATTTTCTATTTCTGAGGGAGTACCCTCAGCCATAATTGTCCCACTATTCATAACGGTTACGTATTCTGCTAGACTGAAGACTACAGCCATATTGTGCTCAATCAGTAGTACATTTACCGATTTTGTAATTTCAAGTATTAAAGCAATCAGATTTTCTATTTCAGCTTGGGCCAGCCCCTGAGTAGGTTCATCCAAAATCAGTAGTTCAGGTGCAGCTGCTAGGCTCATTGCAACTTCTAATAATTTCTGGTGGCCGTAAGGTAAAGTCCCTGCTGTTTGATTTTCCTTACCACTTAAGCCTACACTTCCAAGTGATTTGGAAACATGATTTGCAATAACAGATTCACTTACCATGAAGAATTTGCGCTGAGTTGCTTTTAAGGACCTTTGAACGGAGAGAGCAACATTTTCATAACAGCTCAGATTTCTGAATATACTGGTCACCTGAAACGTGTAAACGATACCTGCTTGTACGCGCTTTGCACTGGATTGCTGAGAGATATCTTCCCCTTTGTAAATAATACTTCCTGAAGTTGGTTTCTCCCTACCACTTATCAAATTCACCAGTGTAGTTTTTCCTGCACCGTTAGGACCGATGATAGCATGAATACGATCATTGCGAAGACTAAAATTAACATCTTTCACTGCAGTTAAACCACCGTATTGCCGCGTTAATCGATCGGTTCTGAGAAATTCTACGGAAGCCATTTTATCCATCGTTGTCTAAGTGTTCCCATTATACCTAATGGGAACCAGATGATTGTCAAAACAAGTATAATACCGACCACCAGTAGATAATTGCTTGTTATGCCGCTTATAAAATCAATCAGATAATACATAACTCCAGTGCCAAGCAAAGGGCCTATTACAGTTCCTGCGCCTCCGAGAAGAGTCCATAACAGTGGAGAAATTGAGTGGTGTATTTCCGCGAAAGTTGTACCAATGTATGAAAAAAGCAGCGCATGCATTGCTCCGGAAATTCCTGCTAATGTTCCGGAAAATGTAAGTGCAAATAATTTATATGAAAATACATTGTAACCCAGCAACTGTGTACGAGCCTCATTTTCTCTAATTGCAATTAAAATTCGCCCAATGGGAGAAAGGATTATAATGGTAGTAATTATTAGATAAACTGCTAACATAATCAGTGCAAAATTGTAACGAATAGTCGGATTACTGTAGAGATGTTCTTTTCCAAAAATTACAAGTGTACCAAGGTAGGTTGTGATTGAAAAACCATCCTGACCAAAAGTGAATTCATTATAGTAAAGGATTGCAAGGTAAAGCGTTTGTCCGAACATAAGAGTCACAATCAGAAAAGAAACTCCACTTGTTCTAAGTGCAAAAAGACCAAAAACTATTGATATAGTCAGAGTTAATATTGTACCAAAAATCAACCCTTCCAAGGGTGTGAAACCTAAGTAAAGAATGCTTAATCCCATGGTATACATTCCTGAGGCAAAAAACATGGCATGACCAAGGCTCATCAAACCGGTATAACCCAGCAAAAAATTGTAAGCGATAGCATAAGAGGCCAGTATCATTATTTTAGAAAAACTGCTGTGATGGTAGGTTGGAAGAATAAACTGTATTAGAAATAGTATGAGTATTACGCCGCCTTTCATAAACAATGAGTAAATCAGTGATTTGCGTTTCATTGGTAATTCTCTCCAAACAATCCGCTAGGTTTTATAATAAGAATCATTACTACAAACAATGTTGCCAGCATTTTTGCTAATGTAGGTTCATAAAAAACTGATATAATGCCGTCACTGATACCAATCAAAAATGCAGCAATGATAGTTCCCCTTATACTGCCTAAACCGCCAATAATTACTACTATAAATGAAAGTAGCAGAGGCTCCAGTCCCATGAGGTGATCTGCCTGGCGAATTGGTACAACAAGTACACCTGCAAGTGCTGCTAACCCTCCTCCTAGTGCAAACACAGATGCATAAATTTTTTTAGTTGGCACTCCAAAAGTTGTTGCTATTTCATAGTCCTGCTGAGTTGCCCGCATGTATAACCCAAGTTTGGTGCGTTTTAAAAGTAGCCATATCCCACAAAGGCATAGTCCTGACATTACAGCAACCAGCAGTTTATATCCTGAATAGCCAAACCATGGGAAAGAGACTCTGAAATATATTGGGGCTTCTACTGGTCGAGCTTCAGGCCCGAATCCCATCAAAGTCAATTGCTGAATAATGTAGAGTATTCCTATAGTGGCAACTATGGTACTCTCAGGGTTATATTCAACTTTTCGCAGAATGAACCTTTCAGAAAACACAGCAATAAATCCCACAATTACAGGGGCTATCAGGAGAGCCAGAACAAAACCCCAAACTGAGTCAGCAGTCCAATGATATGCAAACCACGAGAACACTGCTCCAAGCATGAAGAATTCTCCATGGGAAACATTTACAATTCGCATTACACCAAATACCAATGATAATCCAAGTGCAATTAGGGCCAATACAAAAGCCGTTACGGTTCCATCTAGCACTGCCAGAAAAACCATTGGTAATGTTTCTTCTATCCAGGTATCCACAATTAGGGATTAATAAGAAAGGACTTCCGGAGGATGAGGAATTACTCCGGAAGTTTTACATGATTATAGAGATTTCTTAGTGTAATCAGTTTCAGGTTCGTACATGCCGTCAGCTATAGATGTTCTATGAACAACATTAAATTTTCCATTTTTGACTTGGGAAACAAACTGCTGTCCATAACATTGATGGGTTTTACCGCTGAAAACCTTACTGCCTTGAGGATGAGCGATACCCTCATTGAATCCAGCGAAACCTTCAAATGTTTCAATAAGAGTTTTATAATCTTTTTTGCTTTTATATCCGCTTTGCTCAACTGCTTCTTTGATTGCGAATAATGTTTCCCAGCATCCAAACATATGGGAATAAGCAGAAACGTCTTTAGAATCAGATTTGCTTGCTCCTGTATTATCCACACCAACCTTATCTCGGTAAAAATTGGATCCTGATGTTGCATACCCATCAGCATAGCGAGGCATGGCCTCCCAAAAATGTGATCCATCAAGAAATTCTAGTCCGGGGCTATTAATATTTACTCCTTCCAGAGAGTCGATGAAACCAAAAAGTTTTGGATGTCTTGTACCATAATGCTCTCCCATCTCCCTGACGAAAGTTAATACACCTGGTCCAACCATGACATGATAAATTACATCGGTATTTTTTGGAATTTTTACAAAATAACGTGTAAATGAACTTGCTGTAGGTGGAATTGCTATCTTTGCAGTAATTTTTGCACCACTCTTTGCTGCAGCAGCAGAGGCATAGTCTCTGTGGTCGTATCCAAATGCATAGTCCGGATAAATCAGTGCCACATTTTTACCAAGATTGCCAAAAATCCAGTTAGAAACAGCAGTTATTTGGGAGCGTACATCTGTAATACAAGGCTGAAATACATAGCGATTCAATGCTCCGCTTGCGACATGATATCCCTCACTAACAACGAAGTAGGGGATTTTTAATTCTCCTGCACGTGGAGCTGAGCCCATCACCACATGAGAGAATAGCGTACCGTAAACAAAATCAACATTGTGCTTTGTTGCTAATTTTTCAACAACATCAGCTCCACGTTTGGGATCTGTACCATCATCTTCTGTAATAATTTCGATTGGCCTGCCAGCAATACCTCCAATACTATTTATATATTTTGCAGCGGCATTTGTAGTTCGCTCATACCACCTACCGTAAAGGGCTCCTATACCTGTTCGGTGAGCCTGAAATCCAATCCTGATCGGTTCGTCACTTCCTGCAGCATAAGCTGTTTTAGCAACTGGATCAATTAACTGACTTCCAATAATTCCTGCACCAGCAATAGCTGCACTAGCACCTAAAACCGATCTTCGGGTCAAATTCAATTCACTTTGCTGATCTACGTTTTCATCCTTTTTTTTGCTCATCATATTCTCCTGTAAGGTTAAATAAATGATTTAGACAGAACAGATATAATGTGACAATGCTAGCAGGTCAAGTTAATAATATTAAAAATAACAATTGTTAAATTTAAACTTTCTACAAACTAGTATTTTTTTAAAATTTTTTTTTAAACTTCATTTATACAAAGTTCTAAAATTTAGGTTCTTTTGTTCGACATTTTAAAATTTAAATACTCTTTTAACTTGATTAGCTCATAACTATTGAATTAGCATTTTCTTGGTTTGTAAATTTCAACAATTTTTTAAGATTAACTGTATTAAAATTGGGAAGAAATATGTCAGTAGAAAAAATTATCCAGAACATTGAACAAGCAATGCCTTTATCCAAAACAGAACTTGATTTAAGATCAAATGGGGAGCGGTTTGGTTTAATTATTGTTGATGAAGTTAACGGTTTTGCAACTGTTGGTGCCGGTAATCTTGCTCCTCAAACTCCGAACGAACAGGTTTCCACTATGGTTTCAGAGACAGATCGCCTCGCCCGAGCATTTGTAAAGCAAGGTTTGCCAGTACTGGCATTTCTTGACACACATGAGCCGGGCAAACCTGAGCCACCTTATCCTCCACATTGTGAATTGGGTACTGGAGAAGAAGAATTAGTCCCTGAGCTCAAATGGCTTGAGGAAGATCACAATGCTACACTTGTTAAAAAAGATTGTATAAATGGCTTTATAGGCGCATATCAAGAGGACAATTCAAATGCAGTCATTGACTGGGCTAAGGAAAATAATTTAGAGAATATTTTGGTTGTAGGAATTTGTACGGATATTTGTGTGATGGATTTTGTATTGACGCTTCTTTCTGTCCGTAACCACGGGATGATCCCAAATTTGAAAGAAATTATAGTATATGACAAAGGATGTTCTACCTATAGCCTTCCTAGGGATATTGCTGAAGAAATAGGACTTCCTCCAAGCGCAAGTCACCCACAAGAAATTACGCACTATATGGGCCTCTACTTCATGGCTTCTCGAGGTGCACAGTTGGTTGATCGGGCAATAATTTAAATTTTATATTATCGATTTTGAGGGAACTTCCAGCTTTTATTTTCTGGTGTGATTTATACAATTTTGGTATTTCCAAGTAAGATAACTATCCTAAATTAACATAATTAAAGATACTACATTCTAATTCTTTGACTTTGTGGATCATAGAAAGCACTTAATGAAGGACGTGCTGGGTACCTGTCTCCAGCAACTTCAATTTCGAAACTGTTAGATTCGAGAAATTCTTTCGAAACTCCATCCTCGCAGCTAACATAGCCCATACCTAGACAGGTGCCGATTGTGTGACCGTACATGCCTGAAGTCAGATCACCCACAATTTTATTTTCACACCATATTGGCTCATTATGATACAGAAGTGGCTTAGGGTCATCTAAAGCAAACTGTATAAGGCGCCTTTTTAAAACTTTATTTTCTTTTTGTTTGAGTAAAGCATCCCTGCCAATAAAACCTCCTTTTTTGTCAAATTTTACTGCGAAACTAAGACCCGCATCTAAAGGTGTATCTTCATCTGTGATGTCATGTCCCCAATGCCGATACGCTTTTTCTAGACGAAGAGAATTAAGTGCATGCATTCCAGCAAGTTTCAATCTATATTCAGAACCAGTAGCAATTATTTTGTCATAAATGTCCTGAGCAAATTCTGTAGGAAGGTATATTTCCCATCCCAGTTCTCCCACATATGTCATCCTCAAAGCCAACGCTTTTGAATATCCTATTTCGATTTCCCTTCCCGTGCGGAAAGGGAAAGCTTGATTTGATAAATCGGCTGGTGTTAGTCTTGACAGTAAATTTCTGGATTCTGGCCCCATTAAACTTAAAACTGAGTATGCCGAAGTAACGTCTGTTACAGAAGTTTTTGCATCTTCAGGTATATTTTTGTTAAGCCAAGCAAGATCTCGAATTTGATTTGCACCCGCTGTGACTACCAGAAAAAGATTCTCTCTTAAACGTGTTACGGTCAGGTCTGATTCTATACCACCCCTTTCATTAAGCCACGTTGTGTAAACTGATTTACCTGCTGGGACAGCGATATCATTAGCACAAATTCTGTTAAGAATTTTTTCTGTATCCTTTCCCTGAAGTAAAAATTTTCCAAAGGAAGACATATCAAAAAGTGCGACATTTTCTCTAGCGGCATTGTGTTCTAAAGCCGATAGTTCAAACCAGTTTTGTCGGCCGTAACTATATTCGTAGTTTGGCTTTTTTCCATTTTCAGCAAACCAGTTTGCACGCTCCCAGCCGGACATCTCTCCAAAGCAAGCCCCAGCTTTTTCAAGACGGTCATGCAAGACAGATTTGCGTACCCCTCTTCCTGTTTTTGGCTGATGGAAAGGCCAGTGCATCGCATAAAGCAATCCTAGCGCTTCACTAGTGCGCTCTTCCAAATATTTTGAGTTACCTTGGAAAGGATGGAATCGGCGAATGTCTACATCTGACAAGTCCATCGTTGGATGTCCGTTTACGATCCATTCAGAAAGAGCTTTGCCAGCACCACCTGCAGACTGAATCCCTATTGAATTGAACCCTGCTGCGACAAAAAAGTTTTTAAGTTCTGGAGCCTCCCCAAGAATATAGAGGTTGTCAGGCGTAAAACTCTCAGGTCCGTTAAAAAAAGTCTGAATACCTGTGTCCTCAAGTTTTGGCATACGGTGAATCGCATTCATCATTGAGGGCTCAAAATGCTTCCAGTCTTCAGGAAACTGTCCGAATGAAAAATCATCTGGAATTGTACTTAGAGGACGTGGTTTGGATTTTGGTTCGAAACTTCCCACAAGCATTTTCCCTGCGTCTTCCTTTGCGTAAATCCAACCTGTGGGGTCACGAAGGACCGGCAGGTTAGAAGGCAATCCTATCTCTTCAGTAACAATATAAAAATGCTCTGCTGCAAACAAAGGAATATTTACTCCAGCCATGAGTCCAATTTTTCGACCCCAAAGACCTGCACAGTTCACCACAATTTCAGATGTTAAGTCTCCATGGTCTGTAATAATACCTACTGCAAGTCCTTTCCTAGTTTTAATTCCAGAAACGTTAACTCCTTCAAATATTTTTGCGCCACCTTTTTTTGCACCTTTGGCTAGAGCTTGAGTTACATCTATTGGATTAATCTGTCCGTCTTTTGGAAGAAAAACAGCACCTTCAAGATCATCTGTATTTAGCATTGAATGAATTTCACCAGCCTCTTTTGGAGATATTACCTCAACTTCCAGTCCAAAGCACTTGGCCATGGAGGCTCCGCGTTTCAGTTCTTCAAAACGTTCTTTATCAGGTGCAACGCTGATTGATCCATTTTGTTTAAATCCTGTTGCCTGTCCAGTTTCTTCTTCCAGTTTAGAATAAAGTTCGCTGGTATACTGGGCTAGCATTGTCATATTTTTTGTCGCCCTAAGTTGTCCAATCAGTCCAGCTGCGTGCCAAGTTGTTCCGGAAGTCAGCTCTTTGCGTTCAACTAAAACTATATCGGACCACCCAAGTTTTGTTAAATGATATGCTACACTGCATCCGATTACTCCTCCTCCAATGATTACTACTTGGGCCTTTTTTGGGAATGGGTTCATTTATTTAACTATTTTTAAGGATAATTATAAATCAGCAAATTTTAATAATAGCGGCAATAGTTTTACAACTTTGAGAATGTATCGTCAATTATATATTTTTTGCTGCAAAAAATAATTCCAAAGGAAGATCTAAAAGACTTATTCATCTAATTCTGCCTTGTTGCTCAAAATAATTACTGTCATACTAATACATATTCAAAAATAAATTAACTTTAACTTCAAACATTCCATCCTTAAGAACTCTTCTCGTCTAAATGTCGCAGGTAAAAGATCAAATTGTTGTTATCGGAGCATCAGAGCACAATTTGAAAAACGTAAATCTGGAAATTCCTAGAAATACTCTTACTGTTTTTACAGGCGTCAGCGGTTCAGGTAAATCATCACTTGCCTTTGACACTATCTTCAAGGAAGGTCAGCGTCGTTTTGTTGAATCACTTTCGGCATATGCACGCCAATTTCTTGGCCAATCTGATAAACCTAGAGTAGAACACATAGAAGGTCTTAGTCCCACGATCTCTGTGGACCAAAAAACGGTAAATAGGAGTTCACGTTCAACAGTCGGGACTGTAACTGAGGTTTACGATCATTATCGCCTTCTATTTGCTCGTCTTGGTAAACCTCATTGCCCAGAGTGTGGAACACGTATTACTTCTCAGAATCCTGAACAAATTACAGATTATGCCTACCTTGATGGATTAAATGAACACTGTCTTATCCTTGCTCCTATGGTTCAGGAGCGGAAAGGTGAATATAGAAAAGAGCTTGAAGAATGGGCCTCTCAAGGCTTTATTCGAGCGAGGGTAGACGGGGAGATAAGAAGACTTGATGAAGATATCAAACTTGCTCGCTACGAAAAACACACAATTGAGCTGGTTGTAGATAGATTGAAAATAAATGCTGAAGAAAAAAGTAGGTTTACCGAAAGTGTAGAAAAAGCATTAGAACTGGGGGACGGTATGGCTATCCTGCACTACCGAAAAAGAAGTGCAGAAAATGATAATGAAATACACTTAGAGGGAGATCACTTGTTTAGTCAACTAATGGCATGTCCAAGCTGCCAGATTGCCTTACCGGAAATGGAGCCGCGTCTTTTTTCCTTCAACGCACCTCAGGGAGCGTGTTCCACGTGCAATGGAATTGGGCAGACGAGCACCTTTACGGAAGAAAAACTTTGTGATCCAAAGCTTTCTGTTTTGGATGGTGCTATTCAATCCTTTTCAGAAAAAGGGAACCTTATGTACACTAAGATTGACCAAAGGCATGTCAATAAGTTGATGGATACATTTGGAATTTGTAAAAAATCACCATGGAAAAATTTGTCTGTAGAACATAGACAGCTTATTTTGTATGGGAACACAAAAATGAAGCTTGGAGTCTCAAATATTTTCCGTTTCCCAGGCATGTTGTTGAAGAAACTTGATAAGGGACAATGGGCAGGATTTATTCCAATAATGACATTTGTAAATCGTTTTGTGAAAAGACCCATGGAAAAGTTTCAGCGCATTTCAGTCTGTCCTGATTGCAATGGTAGTCGTCTGAATAAAATGGCCCTAGCTGTTAAATTTCATGGTAGAGACATTAGCACTCTCAGTGGTGATTCTATAGAAGCATCCATCAGGTTTTTTGAGAAAATAAAACCTACTAAAACTGAGCAAGAAATTGGACGGGACATATTCCGAGAAATTATGGACCGTTTGATTTTCCTTAATGACGTTGGTGTAGGTTACCTATCTCTTGATCGTTCTGCTTCTTCTTTGTCTGGAGGAGAAGGTCAGCGAATTAGACTTGCTTCACAGCTCGGAGCAGGTTTACAGGGCGTGCTTTATGTACTTGATGAACCATCAATAGGACTTCACCAGAGCGATAACATTAACTTGATACGTACCCTAAGAAAACTGCGTGATAGGGGAAATACTGTTTTGGTGGTTGAGCATGATGAGGAAACGATCAGATCTGCGGATCATCTGGTAGACATTGGCCCCACTGCTGGAATGAATGGTGGATATATAACAGCACAGGGAAGCTTAAAAAATATTATTGAAACACCTGAATCAATTACGGGTCAGTTTCTTTCAGGCAATGAAAAAATTACTATACCAGAACTTCGTCGTCCTCCTTCTAATGAAAAAATTACCATACATGGTGCGAGTTACAATAATCTGAAAAATTTTGATTGTGACATCCCTTTGGGGCTTTTTGTGGCTGTAGCAGGAGTTTCAGGTTCAGGAAAATCTTCATTGATTGACGGTATTCTAAAAAAGGCCCTTACAAAAAAACTTATAAAGGACAGTAAGGAAAAACCTGGTGATCATAAAGATATTTCAGGACTTGAGAAAATTGATAGAGTAATAAAAATTGATCAGTCTCCAATTGGGCGCACACCTCGTAGCAATCCAGCAACTTATACTAAAGTACTAGACCCGATTCGGGAATTATTTTCAATGACTCCGGAAGCAAAGGCCAGAGGATATAAAAAGGGGCGTTTTTCCTTTAATGTTAAAGGAGGAAGATGTGAAGATTGTCAGGGTGCTGGGTTGAAAACAATTGAAATGCAGTTCCTTAGTGATGTACAGGTACCATGTGACATTTGCAGAGGTAAACGATTTAATGCTGAAACACTGCAAATATTTTATAAAAACCATACTATTCAGGATGTGCTTGAAATGACGGTAAATGAGGCAGAAATTTTCTTTTCTGCAGTGCCTAAAATTCATTCAATATTAAAGACACTTCAAGATGTTGGTCTTGGTTATATAAAACTTGGTCAGCCTTCTACAACGCTATCTGGGGGCGAAGCACAGCG